>JAYVWK010000057.1:0-2926 GCA_043786185.1 Burkholderiales bacterium | reverse complement strand
GTAATCGACAGGCAATCTCATGTCATGCGACCCCTCTGGCGGTGTGGGCCTTGCGCGGCTTGGCGGGCTTGCCGCCAGCAGCCCGCTCCGCGCGAATCCGCTCCAGCAGCGCGCTGGCCGGTTCGTCGTTCCGATCTTGCGGGACGAGTTGGCCAGAGAATGCGGCTTTGAGGATGTTCTTGCGCTGGGCCGCCACCTGCTTGAGTCCAAACTTCAAAGCTTCTTCTTGGGCCGTCGTTGCGACGAGTGCACCGTCAATCAAGTCGATGATCGGCGCATGCTCACACCTCGGTGGTAGCGGAATAGGCAGGCTGCGGCAAACTTCCAATGTGAGATTGGTCTGGCCCGCGGTTGTTTTTGCACGCTTCTTTAGCCAAGCCAAACAAGTTGGAGAAAGCAGAAATATGCATCTCCAGCGTGGCGAAATTCCTTCGACCGCGCGGAAGATGGCGATAGCGTGGTTGATGTTCCACTCACCAAAATCCGCGGGGACTACCGAAACTTGTCCCAGCGGAGGACCAACGATATTCATCAGCCGGTACACCGCGGTGATGGCAGTGAAGGTCTTGCCGGCGCCGGTGGCCATGTGCACCAGCGCGCGCGGCTTTGTTCTGCGCCAGCGAGTGTTCCAGCCCGGTCACGGCGCTTACCTGGCAGTCGCGCAGGTTGCGCTCCGGCAAGGCGGGCATTTGCTCGGCCAAGCGGCGGCGCAGCGTGTCAGGCTGGCTGGCACATGCGATCAGTTGTTCGGGCTTGAAGAAGTGGAAGATCTCGCGCGAACGCGGAACCGGGTCGCGGTTGTCGGTGAAGCGGATGATCTGACTGGTGCTTTCGAAGAGGAACGGCAGCGGCGTGGTATCGACCCGCCATTTCAACGCGGCATGCGCATAGCGCTCGGTCTGTGCTTCATGTGTGGTGATGTTCTCGGCCTCTTCATCGCGCTTGGCCTCGATCACACCCAATGCTTCCCGATCGACAAACAGCACGTAGTCGGCCGGTCCGGTATCGGTGGGGTATTCGCGCACGGCAACCCCGCGCGCGGCGCCGAGGTTGATCTGCCTCAGGTCCTGAACCACCCAGCCCGCCTGCTCCAACTTGCGGTCGATGTGTTCGCGTGCCCTGGCTTCGGCGGTCATGGTCGGCGGGTGACTGGGCGCGGGATTCGTCGCGGAGAAGTTGAGTGTAGAGGGTTTTTACGTCGGAAAGCCACTTCGAGCACGCAATAGCCCAGTTGGGAACCATCGACCACCCGAGCCGACAATTTGAAGCCCAAACGTGACCCTCACCCTTCCCAGGGCCGCGCGATCGCGGCCACTGCGTTCGTCAAGGTGCGAAGGTGGAGCAAGGGCAATTGTGCAGCAGCCTCCTGCACAAATTCCGCCCGCGGCCAAGCCTGCGCGAAGGCCCGCGTGTCGTTTGGGTTGCGCGGCGAAAACCCCTTCATGTCCGGACCAGCACTACGCGGGTCATACGCCAGCCGGTCAATCACCTTCGCGCCCCGGCCTTTCGAACGCGAGCGCTACGTCCGGCAGGCCTACGAACTGGATCTGCAGGCCGAGACCACTCTCAAGGCCGTGCTGACGTTGCTGTTCTGCCGCCTGAATTGCCAAGGGTTGCAGGGCGAGCAGTTGTGCTTGGAGGAACGCGCCATGGGTAGCGCGCTCTCGAACAGGTACGACCGCCTTGACGACTTTTGCCTGATGCGCCGTGAAAGGTCTGGCTTTCGAAGTATTCGCTAGAACCAGGTGCCGACGCTTATTTGGTGCTTGATCCGGCATGGCTCGGCACGCCCCTGTTGTTCTTTTCGAGCTTGGTGCCGATCAGTCGGCGACCTTCGAGTGCACGCTCCAGCACGACCCGCTGCACCTTGGATTGATCATGCATGATCGCCTCCTTGATGGACTCATCGACCGCACGGCAGATTTCGGCATAGCTCAATCCAGCTGCTTGTTCAGCCAGGCCACTTGCCCTGAATGGTTTGGCTGCGAATGCACCCAACCGCGTACGAATCAAGCCGCTTGCCTGCTCGGGCGTGGGCAGGTAGTACTCCACCACATCATCGAAGCGCCGGAATAGCGCGTAGTCCAGCGCTTCCGGATGGTTGGTCGCGGCGATGATCAGGCTGTTGGATTGGTCGTGCTCGATCATCTGCAGAAAGCTGTTCAATACGCGCCGAATCTCCCCCACGTCGTTGGAGGCGCCGCGTTGCGATCCGATGGCGTCGAACTCGTCAAAGAAATACACGCCGCGCAGGTCGGCTATTGCGTCGAACACCTGCCGTAATTTTGCCGCCGTTTCACCCATGAACTTGGTGATCAGGGAATCCAGTCGTACCGAGAACAAGGGTATGCCCAGTTCGCCAGCCAACGCGGCGGCGGTCATGGTCTTGCCGGTCCCTGGTGGGCCGACGAGCAGAAGCTTGCGATGCGGCGAGAGGCCATGTTCCCTGATGCGCGCGCCGAGGCGCTGCTCTTTGATGATGCGCTCCAATTGCTTGCTCGCGGCATCGTCAAGCACCATGTCGCCCAAGCGGATCGCCGGATAGCTGACCGATAGCAAAGTCGCAAGGTCGCCGCGCGGCTTGGCCGCGCTGTTGAGCGCGCCGGCAATCGGTACCACCTTGCCAGATTGGTCCTTTCCAAGACGGATCTTGGCGGCATCAATCATGTCGCGCAGTTCTTCAGCGAGTTTGCCGTGGCCCAACTTGGCCTCGTGCGCGGCGACTTGCATCGCAACGGACAAAAACTGACCGTCGTCGCGACTGATGTGCGACTTGATGAGCGCCTTGAGCTGATCCGAACTGGCCACGATGACTTTGGTCCGACGTTGAATGGTGGGTAGCGCGTTCGAGCAACGCGCCACGTGCATTGTCGTCCATCTCGCGCTCTATTGCACTCGCACCGTGACTTGGTGAGAGGGGCGTTGT
>JAYVWK010000056.1:0-4769 GCA_043786185.1 Burkholderiales bacterium | reverse complement strand
ATGGCACAACATTTCATCTTTCCAGCCAGACCCAGCATCCATGCGGGTTTGCGCCCGGTGTAAGGCCGAAATCCTCAGAAAGATGACAAAGATGGGTTAAGATATCGACGTTGTCGTGGCCAAAGACGGCATCGGTCCCTGTGTCGCCGTATCGATGAAAGGCAGCCTGAACGCGTTTCGCAATCTGACCGATCGGCTGGAAGAAGCGGTCGGTGATTGCACCAACATCCACATCGCTTATCCAACTCGATTTCCGAACTCAAGCCCGGCGACACGCTGGCCGTGCATATTCATCACGGCATCGAGTCGGCCATCGTGCTGCAGGGCGGCATGATTCAGGTACCCGGCAAGGATCCGACGCCGCTGCCAACCGGCGTGTCGCTGATGAACCTGCGCAACGTGCCGCACGGCGGCTGGAAGGTGGTGGGCGACAGCACAATCCGGCTCTTCACGGTGCACATTGTCGACAAAGGCAAGCCGCTCTACGACGCACCGTCCAAGTAGCGATCGGCGATCTACCGGGGCACTCGCGCAAAACCTGCTCCGTACAGTGCTTGCACCCGACCGACACCTGCGCCCTTGCTAGGTTTTGGCCCGAGCAGCCTCGAATGGCTGGCGCAGGGCCAGGTACTCCGCTTCGCGCACACCTTGGGTGATTTGCACCTGCCAGCCGACCATGGCAGCGAAAGTTTCCAGGCTGTAGCTGCCCAGATCGGCACGCTTCAGCTTGGCGTGGCGCAAGGCCAGCACCACGTGGTCGATGCCTGTGATGCGGATCGCGAAGGCACACATCGGACAGGGTTCCATCGGCCCATACAAAGTGCAGCCGGAAAGGTCGGAGCTGCCCAGCTTGTGCTGGGCATCGCGTATGGCGGCGGTTTCGGCATGCCAGGTCACATCGGTGCGGCTGATCTGCTCGTTCTGGCCGCGGCCAATCACGCGCCCGTCCTTGACGATCAAGGCGGCCACTGGCCAGTCGCCGCGCTGCTGCGCTTCGCGTGAGTCGGCCAGAGCCTGGTCCATGAAGGCATCGTGTTGGTTTTGCATGGCCGAAATTCTACCGCGCCGCCTGCGGGCCGATAGAATCGCCGGCAACATTTCCGTCAACGCATAGGGCCAGGAAGACCATGAAACTGCGCATCGCCATCCCCGACATGATTTCGCCCTCCTACTTTCCGGCGATTGCGGCGGTGGAATTGGGCTTTTTTCGCAAGGAGGGGTTGGACGCCCGCATCGAGTTGCTGGGCCCGGTCACCGCGACCTACGAAGCATTGCGCGATGGCCGGCTCGATTATGCCGGTGGTGCGGCGCATGCGCCGCTCTATGCGTTCAAGGACTGGGACGGTTGCCGACTGATGTGTGCGCTGTCGCAAAACATGTACTGGTTTCTGGTGCTGCGCTCCGATATCAAGGCCGAACGTGGCGAGCTCGCCGCGCTGCGCGGCCTGCGCATCGGCGCGGCATTGGGGCCGGTCGACGGGCTCGCGCGCATGTTGCGCGATGTCGGCCTCGACCCGGATAAGGATGTGCAGATCGGCCGCGTGCCGGGTGCAGTCGGACACAAGGCGTCGTTCGGCGTGATGGCGGCAGAGGCACTTGTGGAAAACCGGCTTGACGGCTTCTGGGCCAATGGCATGGGCTGCGAACTGGTGGTGAAAAGCGGCGTCGGGAAGCTGATTCTGGATGCGCGCCGCGGCGACGGCACGCCCGGCTCGGTGGACTACACGTTTCCGGCAATGGTGACGACGCGGCGCAAGCTTGAAGAGAAGCCGCAGGAAGTGGCGGCGGCAACCCGCGCCATCGTCGCTGCCCAGCAGGCCTTGAAGAAGGATCCGGGCCTGGCGACGGCTGCTGCGAAGAATCTGTTCCCGGCCGCGGAGACGGCAATGATCGCCGAACTCGTGCGCCGTGATACTCCGTTCTACGATGCGGCGATCTCGCGCCAGAAAATCGATGCGCTCAATGCGTTTTCAAGCGCCATGGGCCTGCTGTCGACGGCGCCTGCCTATGCCGATCTGGTGCCTGAGGTGTGTCGAGAAGTCTGGTAGGTCGGTGCCGCGGCCTTGCTTCTGCCATTGCGTCGTTCCAGCATTCAGCCAATGGCGTCGAATACCGTTTGGCCAGCCATCCAGCGTGCCTCGGCTGTCGGGTCGCTGAGCACCAGCAACACTGCCTGACCGAGTTCGTGTCCGGTGGCCGCCAGGCCAATGTGTGCATAGGCACCGGCACTGCCCTTGCTCAGAGCTTCGGCTTTCAACAGCACATCAAGGCTTTGCGGTATGTCGGCGCCAGGCGTCGCACATTGCCTCACATCGAGTGAATGGGCCTTGCGACACGCAGCCGGGCGCAGCTCGTACACCGTACACAGGTTTTTCTCAAGCAGGGGGCACGGCATGCGGTGTGTTTGCGCAGTCGTCCCTCGCGCACGTGTTGCGTGCTCGCGCAAGCGTTCAGTCAGGGCGGCAAGTTCCGCAGGCGGGCGCTTCTGCAATTCGGCGGCGATGCGCAACACCTCGGGGTCGAGCGCCTCGACGCGCGCGCTGCAGCAGTGGCTGCAACCGGCCCTGCAATCGACCTTCAAGCCTGCGTCCAGAGCGGATTGCTGTACTCGATCAACGCCGCGTTGCAGGTTGGCGATGAAGCGCAGCGCGAATGGTCCGCTGGGGTTGCCAGTCAGGGCGTCGATGGCAGAGCGCAGCACCTTCTCGGTGGCCCGCGAAAACTCCGCTTGCTCCAGAGAGCTCAACATTGCGCCGGACATCGGTTTGCGCTATCGCTTGACGAAAGTGTCGACCCGGACCAACGGCGGCAGCTTGATCATGCACGTTCTTCCCCCAGCGGCGCCGCATCGTGCGGTCATGGCCAGCGAGCGTCAATCAATGATGTGCCGCCGGCACGGTACTGGCAAACGACGGACGGGCGCTCACTTGGTCGAACCAGGCGGAAAGCTTTGGATGCCCGGGCCGCCAGATCAAATCAGGTATGCGCGCTTCGAAGCCGAGTGCGCAGGCAAGCGTGATCTGCGCCATGTTGAGCGGGCCGTGCAGCCACGGATGATCGATCTGCGTCTCCCACAGGTCGACCATGCGGGCGCTGCGGCTCTGCTCATGCCGTATCACCGTGGGCGAGCGTTCGTCCTGCGCGCGCGCGATCTCGCGCCCCCAGACCGCCAGGCTATCGATCAAGCTTGCGGCCAGGGCTTCCAGGCGCCGCGCTTCCCAGGCCACCTCACCAGTCGGCAGATCGAAGGCGGGTTTGCCTTCCACATGATCGAGGTAGGCGCAAATCAAGCGCGATTCCTCAAGCCCGACGCCATCATCGCGCACCAGATACGGCACCCGCCCCGACGGGTTGATGTCGTAGTAGGGATTGTTCGCGATCCGGGTCTTGGTCACGATGATCTCAACCCGGGCCTGTAGTTCCTTCTCGATGATCATCACACGCACCATGCGTGCGTAGGGCGAGGTTTCGGTAATGTAGAGCTTCATGATTGTCAGAGCTTGAAGCCGCTCTTGTGATGTTCGGGCCAGATCACAGTGTAGGGGCCTTGCTCCTCCAGGCGCCCGGCAATCAGCGCCGCGCTATCCACGCCACGCAGTTTGAGCGCAGCGACAATGCGCTCGATCACCGGCGCGCGCGGCCCCTTGGGAAAAATGAACAGGTTGAAGCGGCCATCGCTGAAATCGTGGCGCTCGACTTCGGCGATGTCGTTGCGCGGAAAGCCGCGAAACAGCGTTTCTTCGACGAAAAGAAGCATGTCGAAATCAGTGGCCTCGGTGACCGGCAACTGAACCACGAGTTGGTCGCGTGACATGGATGTTTCGGATTGCGCTTGCGCAGCGGGGGCGGTGGCCGCCCCCCAAGCCCGATGCCGCCGTCAGGGCGGGTGGCGTGGGGCGCGGCAAGCAGCTGGCGGGTACCCCGTCAGGCCGTCTTCATCTCAAGGTGCTTGAACATGTGCGAGCGCGCATCGTCGTCCATGGTGGTCTTGAAGCTGTGCTTGTCCTTGAGGCCGGCGGCGCGCGCGGCGGCCGGGCGCGCGCTGATTTCGTCTTGCAGGCGTTTCAGGTTGGGCAGCTTGGACCACGCATCGTCGCCCAGAATGAAGGGCACCATGCGCGCCCAGCCCCACAGGGCCATGTCGACAATGGTGTAAGTCTCGGCCACCATGTAGCGCCGCGTCGCCAGATGGGCATCAACGATCGCGTAATGACGCATGGCTTCGTACTGGTAGCGGTTGTGCGCATAGGGCACTTTTTCCGGTGCCATGTGCTTGAAGTGCACCGCCTGGCCGGAAAATGGGCTCACGCCGGTGGCGACGAACATCAGCCAGGAAAGCAACTCGCCGCGATTCGCAGCCGGGCCTGAGAACTTGCCGGTTTTCTCCGCCAGGTAAAGCAGGATGGCATTGCTGTCGAACACCACGCCGCCTTCGTCGACGATCACCGGCACCTTGGCATTCGGATTGAGCCCCACGATCTCCGGGCTGAACTGCTCGCCCTTGCGCGTATCGACCGGAATCGCGTCATAGGGCAGGCCGGCTTCTTCAAGAAACAGCGCGACCTTGGTCGGGTTGGGTGAGCCGTTGTAATAGAACTTCAGCATGGGATGCTCCTTAAGGGTTGCCGATTGGGGAGCCGGCATCTTACGGCAAGACACGGGATATGGCGTGACCGGCACCAGGAATTCGGGCTTTCACGGTGGTCGCCCCAGACAGGAATGCGGCCAGACACCTCGACTGATCGTATGACGGCCCCAGGAAAGGGGCA
>JAYVWK010000055.1:0-2875 GCA_043786185.1 Burkholderiales bacterium | reverse complement strand
TCAAAATTTCCGGTGGACGAACGCTCCGTGCCCGTTCCCCCGAAAGAAGTCATCCCCAAGACTGCGCCTCTGCAAGACCCAAAAGCCCAAACCGACGATGGCTCGATCATCGATGTGATGGTGCTCTACACCGTCACGACCCGGGCGGCGGCCGGCGGTACAACGCCAATGCGCGCCGAGATCGATTTGGGCATTGCCGAGACCAACCAATCCTACCTAAACAGCGGTATTGCGCATCGGGTCAGGCTCGTGCACGCCGAAGAAGTGGTGTACGCCGAGACTGGTAGCCTGAACGATGCGCTCGACTGCATTACCGAACTTGCGGATGGGTGTCTCGATCATATTCATGCGCTGCGCAACCTCTACGCCGCGGACCTCGTCAGCTTCTGGGTGGAGAAGGCAACGGATGCCTGCGGGCTGGGATGGTGGGATCTGCCATCGGTTGCGGCCGCCCACGGTTTCAGTACAGTCGCCAGATCGTGCGCGACGGGAACTTACAGTTTTGGGCATGAGCTGGGCCACAACATGGGAGCGCATCACGATGTTTACGTCGAACCGGTTTCGGCCAAAAATCCGAATGGTCATGGTTATGTGAACGTAGCCGCAGGATGGCGCACGGTGATGGCCTACGATGAGGCGTGTGTCGCCGCGGGCAAGAAATGCCCCCGCATTCAGTATTGGTCCAATCCGGGGCTCAACTACGCGGGCGCCGCCGTTGGAAATTCCAGCGCGGACAATCACCGGATTCTGAACGCCAGCTCCATCACGGTCGCAAACTTTCGTACTAACGCATTCGTTATTCCGCCGCAGCCGGCGGGAAGCGGCAATTTTATTGTCAACCCCGGTTTCGAGAGCGGTCCTGGCGGCTGGGTTCAGAGCACCGCCGACCTCATCTGGAATGAGACCGCGAACTCGCACAGTGGCGCCTGGGTTGCCTGGCTGGGTTACGTTAACAACGCGAATCACCTGGTCTACCAGGACGTTGCGATTCCGGCCAACGCGCAACAGGCATCACTGCAGTTCTGGTACCGGATCACGACGACAGAAACGACGACCACTACCGCCTATGATTTCGGAACGGTCGATGTCGTCAACCCGGTCACCGGCGCAACTCTGGCGCATCTGGGCACGCTGTCGAACCTCAATATCACCGGCGGATGGGTGCAGAGCACTCCCGCGGACCTCACCGTGTTCAAAGGGTCCACCGTTCGCTTGCGCTTTCGCGTGACTACCGATGAGAATAAAGGTACTTCGTTCTTTTTTGATGATGTTTCTCTGATCGTTTCCTTGCCGGCTATTACGGCTAGTGTCGTCGAGTTCTACAACATCAATCTCGACAACTACTTCATCACCTCGAACCCTGCGGAAGCTGCCGCCATCGACAACGGCAACGCGGGTCCGGGCTGGGGCCGCACCGGTGTCGCATTCAACTTCAATGCTGGCGGCGATACGCCGGTCTGCCGGTTCTACGGCAGCATTGCGCCGGGGCCCAACTCGCATTTCTATACTGTCAGCAGTGCGGAATGCAATGCCCTGAAAGCGCAGCAAGCCACCACGCCAGCGACCCAGCCGCGCTGGAATTTCGAGGGCTTCGACTTCGTTTCGACCCCGCCGGTCAACGGCGCGTGTCCAATCGGGAAAGCGCCTGTTTATCGAGCGTATAACAATGGCATCAACCGCCATTCCGACAGCAATCACCGGATAACGGCAAACCCCGCGGGCATTGCCGCCGTGGTCGCGCGCGGCTGGGTTAGTGAAGGCGTTGTGATGTGCGCGCCGATCTGACACTCCGTCAAAATTAAATCCGCGCCTTGACACCAAAATGACGCGCATCTTGAACGCCGCTAACAACACTTCCACTGCTGCATCATCGATGGGGTATTCGCGGCTGGCTACGCCGTGGACGCGGCGGCGGGGGGTGGTGTTTCATGAAGCCTGCGGGCTGGATGCGGCCGCTTTTCTCCAGCTGCAAGCCCAGGTGCGCCAGCGGGTGCTGCGCGCCTGCGTCCGCCGCGGCCTGCGCGCGCAGTGTGATCGTGATGAGAGGGGCGGCTGGGCACACGGCGGCGGCTTCTCGGTGGACGCCTCAGTGCGCATCGAAGGCGCCGACCGGGCCGGGCGGGAACGGCTGCTGCGCTACTGCGCCCGCCCGCCGTTCGCCCTCGAACATCTGCACCAACACCACGCCGCGCATCTGCTCTACGACCTCGCCTAGCCGCATACGCCGGACGATGCACCTCACCGTGGCGCCGCCCGCTATCTCTGGGCCATGCTGCTGGCGCGCACCCCAAGGGTACTTCCTGCGGGGCGCATCGATGAAGTGTTTTCCCCTGTGCTGTCCTTTCTGTCACGCCGCGATGCGCATCATCGCGTTCATCACCGCGCCGCGTACCGTGCGCCAGATTCTCGATCACCTCGGTGAACCGACCCGGCCGCCGCGCTGCGCCCCGGGGCGCGCACGACCGCTGTGGGAGGCCGTAGCGGCGGCGCCACCGGCGGCCAACGCTCCGCGCTGGGAGCAGGCCGCCCAACCACTGCCGCAGATCGACTTCGATCAGCGCCTGACCTGATGACCAGCTCCTGCTGGCTCGGGCGCGGTGCCCTTGCGTCTTCGGCGCGCCGCAGCGCGGGCTTTGGGT
The DNA here is from genome assembly GCA_043786185.1 of Burkholderiales bacterium. GTDB lineage: Bacteria > Pseudomonadota > Gammaproteobacteria > Burkholderiales > JAEUOS01 > JAEUOS01. The sequence goes on along the minus strand of JAYVWK010000055.1, from coordinate 236 downwards.
GCCGGGTTTTGGGTGCTGCGGCGATCACGGCTGGCCACGGCCGCCCGGTGCGCCGCCCACGAGCGGGATTTTCGGGTGCGCGTCGATGGCGACGCACGAAGTACGATTGACACGCGTTCAGCACCCGCCGATTCTTGGAGTAGGGTCTTTGAAATGGCTATCCTTTATCGCGACGATTCTGGCGTTTGGCGGTGCAGCGCCGCCGCGTGGGACTACTTCAGAGGTTTCCTAATTGT
>JAYVWK010000054.1:0-8049 GCA_043786185.1 Burkholderiales bacterium | reverse complement strand
GGATTGCGTGAAGTCATGTTCATCCGACAAGCAGGTCAGCGGCCCTTGAACATGCCGCGGCCAATGATCTCTTTCATGATCTCGGTGGTGCCGCCATAGATGCGCTGTACGCGCGCATCCGCCCACAGGCGCGAGATCGGATACCCCTTCATGTAGCCGTAGCCGCCGAACAATTGCAGGCAGGCATCGGCGACGCGAAACTGCATTTCGGTACACCAGAACTTCGCCATCGAGGCCTCGGCCGTGTCCAGCTCGCCTTTCAGGTGCTTGGCGATGCATTGCTCGAGAAAAGCCCGGCCCACAGCGGCTTCGGTCTTGCACTCGGCTAACTTGAAGCGGGTGTTCTGCAGGGCGGCGATCGGCTTGCCGAAGGCGTGGCGCTGCCGGACATACTCGCCCGCCAGCCGCACCGCCTCTTCAGCGGCTGACACCGCGGTGATCGCCACGATCAGACGTTCCTGGGGCAACTCGGTCATCAGGTAGCGAAAACCCTGGCCCTCTTCGCCCAGCAGGTTGGTGGCCGGCACGCGCACGTCGTCAAAAAACAGCTCCGAAGTATCCTGTGCGCTCATGCCGGCTTTTTCCGGGTTGCGTCCGCGCGCGAATCCGGGGCGATCCGCTTCGATGAGAAACAGCGAGATGCCGTGTGCCCCCTTGCTGGTATCGGTCTTGGCAACCACGATGAACAAGTCGGCGATCTGGCCGTTGGAGATAAAGATTTTCTGGCCGCGAATCACATAGTGGTCGGCGTCGCGGCGCGCACTGGTTTGCACACCGGCCAGATCGCTGCCGGTGCCGGGTTCGGTCATGCCGATGCCGGTGATGGTCTCGCCCGAGGCCATGCGCGGCAGCCAGGTGCGCTTCTGCTCCGCGCTGCCGTTGTGCAGGATGTAGGGGGCGACGATGTCGGAATGCAGGCCGAACTGCGGCCCGGTGGCGCCGGCGAAACCGAGTTCCTCGTTAGACAATGTGCGCAAACAGGAAAGCGCCGCCACCGCCGCCATATTCCGCAGGGATAGTGGTCAAAAGCAGACCCAGTTCGCCGGCCTTGCGACACAGCGCTTTGGGAACTTGGACATCCTTTTCCCATTGCGCGTAGTGCGGCTTGACTTCACGCTCGATGAAGCGGCGTGTCGTCTCGTGCAAGGCGTGGTGTTCGTCGGTGTAGGGCAGGAATGTGCTCATTGTGTTCTGTTCTTATAGGCTGGCCAGCATGCCGCCGTCGACATACAGCACGTGGCCGTTGACAAAGTCCGATGCGGCGGAAGCCAGAAAGATGGCGGCGCCTTCAAGTTCCTTGACGTTGCCCCAGCGCTGCGCCGGCGTGCGATTCTTGAGCCAGGCGCTGAATTCCGGGTTTTCCACCAGCGGGCGTGTCAGCTCGGTGTCGAAGTAGCCAGGCCCAAGGCCGTTGACCTGAATATTGTGGCGCGCCCAGTCGACGCACATGCCGCGCGTCAGGTTCTTGATCGCGCCCTTTGTGGCGGTGTAAGGGGCGATCGAATAGCGTGCGGCTTCGCTATTGACCGAGCAGATGTTGATGATCTTGCCGCGGCGGCGTGGAATCATGTGGCGCACCGCGGCGCGACTCACATAGAACACTGAATTCAGGTTGGTATTGATCAGGCGGTGCCAGTCGGCAGTGTCGAAGTTTTCGAGCGGGCCGCGCATCTGCATGCCGGTGTTGTTGACCAGGATGTCGATGGGCCCGAGATCGGTCTCGATCGCGTCGATCGCCCGCGTTACCGCGGCCTCGTCGGTGACATCGAAGGCTCGGCATTCGACTTGGGGCGAGGCTGCGAACCGCTCGCGGGCGTGCGCCAGTTTGGCGGCATCACGGCCATTGAGGATGATGCGCGCGCCCGCGCTGGCCAGGCCGTGCGCCAGCGCTAAGCCGATACCTTGTGAGGATCCAGTGATGAGGGCCAGCTTGCCGCTCAAGTCAAACAGGTTGGTGGTCATTAAGGCCAAGTCGAATGGTCGAGCGCGCAATAATAAGCGAGCCCGCCGTGATGCAGCCGGCTGGCGCAGCGCGGCTTGCGACCGCACTGTCTTGCTCATTACGGCGCCATCCGGCGCCGCCGCCCGCGAACCCGGACCGAGTCAGGGCGCCATGGCGATCAACACACTGCAGGGCGCGTTGTCGATCAGGGTCTTGCCCAGCGAGCCACGCCACCAGCGTTGCGCCCAGGTACTGGCCTGGCGGTGTCCCACGCAAACCAGATCGGCTTTCAATTCCTTGGCACGGCTGCAGATTTCGTCAATCGGCTCACCGTGCGCCACCTGGCCTTCCACCTTGTAGCCGCGGGAGCGCAGTGCTGCAAGGCCTTCGTCGAGCACCGCCTGGTAGCGCTTGCGCTCCTGGTCATAGTTGTCTTCGATGATCATGCCTTCGGCCACCATGATGCCGGCATACGACGGGATCACCGCCAGCAGGTCCACCTGTGCGCCCAGCAGCACCGCCAGATCGCCACATTCGAACAAGGCTCTCCGGCCCTCGGCAGAGCCGTCATAAGCGAGCAAAATGCGCTTGTACATGTCTGTCTCCTGTCGGGCTTAAGGATAGGCCCTCGATTCAAGTGTAACGCCCTTCTGCCGGCACAGGCATCAGTTTTCGTCGATTTCCAAAATGCCCGCTGCGCGCGCCTCACCATAGAATCGCGCGTCGCTGGTTGCGCGTTGCAGCACGTAGCCTGCGCTGGTGCGGGCCGCCAGCCAGCGCAAAGCGATGGTGGCGCCCAATACGCCAGCGCCCCAGGCGATGCGGCCGCTCAATGCCAACGCTACCGCCGTGCCGAACAGGGGTAGCAGAAGCCATGGCAGAAGCATGCGCGAAGAAACAAAGCGCGCGGCAGCCTTGGAGTCTATGCGGGCCCGCAAAAGACCGCTTTGCAGGCCGGCCACAAATTGCGTGTGCGTCATGCTTGCCTGGCGGCCTTGAATCGCTCAAGGGTGTGTTGCCGCGCGAGGGCATGATCCACCACGGGCGCCGGGTAGTTGTCGCCGATGCGCACGCCCGCCGCCTGGAGTTCCAGCGGGCGCGCCAGCCAGGGCGCATGGATGGCGCGATCAGGCAGCGCGCTCAAGGCGGGGAGGTAGCGGCGAATGAACTTGCCGTGTGGATCGAAGCGCTCGGATTGGGTCACCGGGTTGAAAATCCGGAAGTAGGGTTGGGCGTCGCAGCCGGTCGAGGCCGCCCATTGCCAGCCGCCGCAGTTGGCTGACAGATCGAAATCGTTGAGATGTTCGGCAAAGTAGCGTTCACCGCGCCGCCAGTCCAACCCCAGGTCTTTGGTCAGGAACGACGCAACCACCATGCGCAGGCGGTTATGCATGTAGCCGGTCTGGTTCAGTTGGTACATCGCAGCGTCAACCAGCGGGTAGCCGGTGCGAGCTTCGCACCAGGCCGCGAAGAGCGCATCGGCGCGGGCGCCCGACTCCCAGGCGATGGCTTCGTATTCCGGCTTGAACGCATGGTCGGCGACGTGCGGATTGTGGTGCAGGATGTGAAAATAGAAGTCGCGCCAGATCAGTTCGGCAAGCCAGATTTCGGCCCCATGGCCTCCAGGGTAGCCCGCGCTGCCATGCCAGGCCTTGAACGCTTCGCGTGCCAGTGCGCGAATCGAAATGGTGCCAAAGCGCAGGTGTACCGAAAGATATGAGGGCCCCTTGACTGCCGGGAAGTCACGGGTATCGGCATAGCCCGCCATGCGGCCCTTGAAATCCTCGAACAATTGCCCGGCACCGCGCGCCCCCGGCGTGATCTGCAGGGCTTGCAGGTTGGTCGGTTTGAAGCCGAGTTGCGCAAGCTCCGGAACCAATTGAATGTCCGGTGGCGGTTTCAAGGCGTGGGCGTGGCTGCGCACCGGGTAGGCTTGCAGGTAAAAGGCGTCTACCTTCTTCTGCCAGGCATTCTTGTAGGGGGTGAATACCGAAAAGAACTTACCGCTCCCGGTCAGTACCTCATTTTTCTCAAAAACGACCTGGTCTTTGAAACTGTGCCAGGCGACACCTTGCTGCTTGAGGCTGGCTTCGACGGCGGCATCGCGCGCGACCGCCAGCGGCTCATAATCATGATTGACGAAAACCGTATCCACACCGAGCTCGCGGGCGAGCCCGGGGATCATTTCACGCGCATGTGCGTGCCGCACAATCAGGCCGCCACCGGCGTTCTCCAGTTCCGCCTTCAGTTCGACGATCGACTCGCGGATGAACTCGACCCGCCGGTCCTGCTTCGACGGCAAGGCGTCGAGGATTTCCCGATCGAATACAAACACGCAATACACCCGCCGGCTCGCCCTGAGTGCGCGATAGAGCGCGGCGTGGTCATCCACCCGCAGGTCGCGTCGAAACCAGACTAGAGCGGAGTCGTATTGCATGTCGGATTATCGATCGTCACCCAAAAACATGACGGCCTCGCCATAGGCATGTTTTTTTTCATTTATTTTGCATCTCTCGGTCAAGGTCCGGCGCATGGTGTTCCGCAGCAAAATTGATGGGAATCTGAAAATCGGCGAAATTGTACTTTGCGCCAAGCTGGGCGTTACAATCGAAATATGTCTACTTATGCGGCGGGCAAGGCAGGCAAGTTGCCATTCAAGGCCGAATTGCCCAACTTCACCAATCATTTCCTGATTGCGATGCCTTCGCTTGGCGAGTCGGTTTTCGGCAAGACGGTGACTTATGTGTGCGAGCACAACGACCAGGGCGCTTTGGGTATTGTGGTCAACCGGCCGCTCGACATCAAGCTGGAAACCTTGTTTTCGCAGGTCGATATCAAGCTCGATATCGAAGTGATGAAAGCGGCGCCGGTGTTTTTCGGCGGCCCGGTGCAGACCGATCGCGGCTTCGTCCTGCATCGTCCGCTCGGCGGGTGGTCATCAACGCTCAAGGTCACCGAAGAAATCGGCCTTACAACGTCCAAGGACATTCTGCAGGCGGTCGGGGTCGGGGCGGGCCCGGACGACATTCTGATGACGCTCGGCTACGCCGGCTGGTCCGCTGGCCAACTGGAAAGCGAAGTCGCACAGAACGTCTGGCTGACTGTGGCTGCCGATCCCTGCATCATGTTCGAGTTGCCGATCGAACGGCGCTTGGAAGCCGCCATGGGCCTGATCGGCGCGAATTTCGCCAATCTGATGGATGTTGCCGGCCACGCCTGAGTTGGTGTTTTTTGTGATTGTCTGCGGCTGCCGCCCTTTTGCAGTGTGGCGGTCTGCGCAAGCTTTGCACCGACAGCGCCGCGCGGGCCTCGGCAAATGCTGGCAATCGCCTGCTTCGATGTGGGATTTGCACTTGGCTCGACCGCTGGCACTTCGGTGGCAGTTTCCGGCATGAGCGCACCAGCACAAACAGTTCTTGCGTTTGACTTCGGTCTCAAGCGCACCGGCGTGGCTCTGGGCAATACGCTGACCGGCGGCGCGCGCCCCCTTTTGACCATCGAAACCGCCGAGAACGCGCGCCGTTTCGAACGCATCGCTGCGATCCTGGCGGAGTGGAAGCCGGATCTTCTGGTCGTCGGTTTGCCCTTTGACGAAGCCGGCGGCGATACGCCCATGGTCAGGCGAGCGCGCCGTTTCGGCCATCAATTGGGTGGCCGTTTTGGTTTGCCGGTAAAATTCGTCAACGAACGGTATTCGTCGGCCGTGGCTGAAGATGCGATACGGCCGCGAAAATCCGACAAGGCTGCGGTGGATAGCGCTGCGGCTGCCGTAATCCTGCAGGCTTGGCTGGACCAGCGAACGTGAACCCCAACGAGATACCTGACGCGGAGACCTTGTGCACGGCGCTGCTGGCGCAGATCCGTCCCGTAGTCACACCCGAAACCGTCTTGGTCGGGGTACATACCGGTGGTGCCTGGATCGCCGAGAAGCTGCACTCAGCCTTGGGCCTCGCCTGCCCGCTGGGTTTTCTCGACATCTCTTTCTATCGCGACGATTTTGCGCGCGTGGGCTTGAACCCGCAGGTCAAGAAATCAGTGATTCCGCTCGATATTGAAGATGCCTCGATCATCTTAGTCGACGATGTGTTGTTCACCGGTCGCACGGTGCGCGCAGCGATGAACGAATTGTTCGATTACGGCCGCCCGCGGCGCATCGATCTCGCGGTGCTGGCCGACCGCGACGGCCGCGAGTTGCCGGTGGCGGCACGCTTCATTGGCGCCCATGTCAGCCTGGCGGAAAACCAGAGTCTCAATCTCGCGCGCGACGCTGCCGGTCGCCTGTCATTCGCCTTAGTCGAAAAAAAGAATGCGGCCTGATCGAATTTCGGCCCGCGATCCGCTCAAGCGGCCGACCCGCCGTCATAGTTAGGCCTTTCACAAGTGGCACGCAATCCGCAACTCAATTCCAACGGCGAGCTCACGCACCTGCTCTCCATCGAAGGTCTGCCCAAGGCGGTGATCGAGAATATTCTCTCGACCGCCGATGCGTTCGCCAGCGTCGGTGACCGCGAGGTCAAGAAGGTGCCGCTGTTGCGCGGCAAGTCGGTGTTCAACCTGTTCTTCGAGAACTCCACGCGCACCCGCACCACCTTCGAGATCGCCGCCAAGCGCCTGTCGGCCGACGTCATCAACTTGAACATCAATGCCTCGTCGACCACCAAGGGTGAATCCCTGCTCGACACGGTCGACAATCTCGCGGCGATGCAGGCCGACATGTTCGTGGTGCGCCATGCGTCGTCGGGCGCGCCTTACCTGATTGCGCAGCATCTCGATCGCACCAAGGCTTCACACATCCATGTGGTCAATGCCGGCGACGGGCGCCACGCGCACCCCACGCAGGGCCTGCTCGACATGTACACCATCCGCCACTACAAGAAGGATTTCACCAGGCTGACGGTGGCGATCGTGGGCGACATCCTGCATTCGCGCGTGGCGCGCTCCGACATTCATGCCCTGACCACGCTGGGCGTGCCTGAGGTGCGGGTGATCGCGCCGCGCACCTTGCTGCCGAGTTTCGTCGAAAGCCTGGGCGTGCGGGTATTCACCGACATGGCCTGTGGCCTCAAGGATGTCGATGTAGTGATCATGCTGCGCCTGCAGAGCGAACGCATGCGTGGCGCCTTGCTGCCCTCCGCCCACGAGTTCTACAAGAGCTACGGCCTGACACCGGACAAGCTGGCGCGCGCCCGGCCGGACGCGATCGTGATGCATCCAGGGCCGATGAACCGCGGCGTGGAGATCGATTCGTCGGTGGCCGATGGCGGCCAGGCGGTGATTCTGCCGCAAGTTACTTTCGGCATCGCCGTGCGCATGGCTGTGATGAGCATCGTGGCCGGAAATTGAGGCGGGCGCTTAAGTGAAAACCGCGATCATCAACGGCCGCGTCATTGATCCGGCCAGTGGCCTCGATGGCCCCGGTGGTGTATTCGTCGATGGCGAGAAGATCGCGGCAGTTGGCCACGCGCCGGCGGGATTCTTAGCCGACCGCACCATCAATGCGAGCGGTCTGGTGGTGGCGCCGGGTTTCGTCGACCTGTGCGCGCGCCTGCGCGAACCCGGCGCCGAATTCAAGAACGCGCTGGCCTCCGAAATGCAGGCCGCCGTCGTCGGCGGTGTCACCAGCCTGGTGTGCTCGCCGGATACCGATCCAGTTTTGGATGAGCCGGGCTTAGTGGAGATGTTGCGGTACCGGGCCAAGAACCTGCGCGGCCCGCGCGTGCTCCCGGCCGGCGCGCTGACCGAGGGACTCAAGGGCCTGCACCTGACCGAAATGGCGGAACTGCGTGCCCACGGCTGCGTTGCCTTTTCGCAAGCCGATGCGCCGCTTGACGATACACAGGTGATGCTGCGTGCCATGCAATACGCGGCGACCCATGGTTTTGTAGTGATCTTGCGCCCCGAAGACTCATGGCTGGCGCGCGACGGCATGGCGCATGAAGGACAAGTCGCGGCGCGACTCGGGTTGACGCCGATCCCGGTGGAGGCCGAGACCATCGGGCTGGCCCGCATTCTGGAACTCGCGCGCGTGGCCCGCGCACGGGTGCATGTGGCGCGGCTGTCTACCGCGCGTGCGCTCGATCAGATTCGTGTGGCCAAGGCCGAAGGCC
>JAYVWK010000053.1:0-15560 GCA_043786185.1 Burkholderiales bacterium | reverse complement strand
GCGCTGCTGCCGAGGATGGTCACCGTGAGGCTGCCCAGCGGCGTATCGACATCGCTGTCATTGGCCTTGACCGCGACATTGATGACAATGCCGGGGTTGGTCGAGGCGGTATCGTCGTTGGCCACCGGTGCGTCGTTGATCGCGGTCACCACAAGCGACGCGCTAGCGGAGGAGGCTGAATAGGCGGTGCTGCCGCCGCCGGCACCCGGGTTGGCGTAGGCCGGGGTGGCATTGGTCGAGGCCGTGCCGCTGACCTGGTCCCAGGCCTTGAAGCCGAAGGTCGCGGTCTCGGCATTGGCCGCATCCGGGATGTAGCGCACCTGGCTGCTTGTGGTCAGCAGCAGCGCGTTGGTCGTGGACACCGCACCGAAGCCATTCCAGGTGACGCCGTCGGTCGAGTACTGCCAGGTGCCATTGCCGCTTTTCGAGGTGATCGCGATGCCCTTCTGCGCGCCGCTATCGACGTCGGCCCAGGTGGCGCCGCTGAGGATGGTATTGACCGTGGTGCCCGACGATGTGCTGTCTTCGTCGGTGGCGGTGAGCGTGACGGTGGCTGCATTGGTGATGGTCGGCGCATCGTTGACGGCAGTCACCGAGATTGAAACAGTAGCGGCCGAACTTGAATAGGCGGTGCTGCCGCCGCCGGCGCCGGGGTTGGCATAAACCTGTGTGGCATTGGTCGAAGCCGACCCTGTGGTCTCATCCCAGGCCTTGAACCCGAAGCTGGCGGTCTCGGCATTGCTGTTGTCGGGGACGTAGCGCACCTGGCTTGTGGAAGTCAGCAACAGCGCGTTGGTCGCGGACACCGCACCAAATCCATTCCAGGTAACGCCATCGGTCGAGTACTGCCAGCTACCGTTACCGGTGATCGAAGTGATCGCGATGCCCTTGAGGGCACCGCTATCGACGTCCGCCCAGGTGGCGCCGCTGAGAATGGTGTTGACCGTGGTGCCCGATGAGGTGCTGTCCTCGGTGGTTGCGCTCAGGGTAACCGTGGCGCCGTTGGTGATTGTTGGCGCCCTGTTGTAAGCGGCGACCATGGCCAGCGCGTCGTGTTCCTCGCCGCCGGCGGACAGGCCGACGTCAGCGCCGCGCAACAGCATGCCGGCAGTTGCCGAACTGGTGGTGGCGCCGGTGGCGGTGACCGTCAGCACGAACACATCGTAGGCTGTCACCGAGAGGTTGTTGCTGCCGACCACATCGTTGCCATTGAGGGTGACCAGCAACTGCCCTTGCGTCAGGCTGGCGCCGCCGAGCGTGGTGTTGTGCTGCACCAGATCCAGGCCGTATAGTTGCTGTCCAAACCCGATACCGGTCGAGCCATCGCCGTCGATCAATAGTGACACGGTGCCGCCGCTCGGGCTGGTGGCCATGGTGGTGGGGCGGAACAACTGGATGTCCTTGTCGTAGGCGCCGCTGCCGAACACCAGCAGGAAGTCGCCCGCCTGCAGCGCCGCGCCGCCCACGGTCATGGCGGCTTCGACCAACGCGAAATCGCGAATGCCGGTACCGATGCTTCCGGGATTGCGCAGCAGCAGCGAGAAGGTACCGCTCGCATAGTTGCCCACCGTGCCGGGGCGGAACAGCACCACATCATCATTTGTGAAAGCCACCCCGCCAAGGGTCTCGTTGGCGGCCACTGAAAGGAGAATGTCGCCGGGCACCAGGCTCACCGCGTTGGTCGAGCCCACCGTCACCGCCGCATTGACGTAATGCAGGCCGTTGACGTCGGCGTTGCCGTCGCTGGCGAAGGTATCGATGTCGAACACGCTGCTGAAGGTGCCGGCGCTGGTGCCCGCGCCCAGCGTCAGGTTGGGGTTGGCGAAGCGGGCGACCTGGCCGTCGTTGTAGGTGAGCGCGCCGCTGCCGGCCGAAGTGGTGGCGCTGGTCTTCGCGGATAGCCAGAGCGCGGGTTTGACGGTGTACGGCACGTTGACGACGGTGTCGTAGTTCGCGCTGGTGCTGCCGTCGCCGTCGCTGAGCACGAAGCGCACGCTGCGTGCGCCGCCGGTCGGGCTGACCGCGTCGGTATTCTGGAACGTGATGTTCTGGATCAGCGCCGCGGCATTGGCGGTGTTGGCATTGGCGTTGAGTGTGATCACCAGGTTGCTGCCGCTGCTGCCGCCGGTCCAGGTGCCGATGGTGGTGCCGGCGTAGCTGACGTTGGCGCCGGCGACTCCGATCTGCCCAGCGCCGCTGCCCTGATTGCGGATCGCTAGAACGTCTTGGGCGCTCACGCCGCCGGCGGCGAACGAGACCGTGAGGGTGCCGGTGTCGAAGTCGGCCGAGTCGATGTCGGTGACCGCGGCATTCGCACCCTGCTCAATCACCGTGGCGGGGCTGCCGATGCTGTAGGCCAGGGTGTCGCCTGCCAGGCTGGCGATGGTTGGCGCAGGGGTCGCGATTTGCGCGATGTCGGCCGCGCTCAGTGCGCGGTTGTAGATGCGTACATCGTCGATATTGCCGCCAAAGGGCCCGAACACGCCGCCGCTGTACAGATTGCGGCCGATCGAGGTCGAGCTCTGGTTGCTAACGTCGTTGAAAAAGCGGTTGGTCGCCGCGTTGCCGGTGTTGTAGCTCACCGTCGCCAGCACGCCGTCGATGTAGATCTTGTTGCCGCTGGCGTCGACGGTCGCCGCGATGTGACGCCAGGCGCCGTTGTTGACCGTGGCCGTGCTGTTGACGTCGATCAGGCTGATGTTGTTTTCGGCCACCAAGAATTTCACCACGCCGGTGCTGTGCACGCGCAGTGTCACTTCGCTCGAAGTGTCGGCCGGGTCGGACGAAGAGAAAACGACCTGCGTAGCGCCGGTGGTCTTGATCCAGGCCGCGATCGTGCCTTGGGTCAGAGCGCTGAAGCTGGCGACGCGGCTGTCCAGGTTGACGTAGTCGTTGACGCCATCGAGCGCGAGTTTGCCGGCGCCGACCTTGTTGGTGCCGCCAGTGGTATCGATCGATGCGCCATTGGTCAAGGTGCCGTTATTGCCGTTGCCGCTGGCGTCGTTGGCGGTGGTGTCGAAGGTCCACAGGGCGGTCAAGCCGGTGCTGATGTCGAGCAGGCCGTTCCAGGATTTTTGCGCGGCCTGGCTCACGGCAACGGCGGATTCAAGTCGCCCGGCCTGGTACTCGAGGTTCCAGTCGCCGCCCAGCAGCGCGCTGCCGGTGGGGTTGTCACTGGCGGCCACGTCCGCGCCGGTGAGTCTCGCGAGGGCGTTGATCAGTGCCTGGCCGTCGGCAGTGGCGGCCACGTCGCAGCCATAGATCAGCAAGTCGGCGTCCTCGCTCAAGGCCGCGCCCCAGGCCTTGATGCGGGTGGCTTCGTCGCGCAGGGTTTCGAAGTTCAGTACCGTGTTGCCGAGTTGAACCCGGCCAGCGGCGCCGTGCGAGATCAGGTGCACCGCGGCGATATCGTGGCGTTCGGCCAGGATCTTGCCGATCTGCGCGATGCCATCCTCATCGGGGTCGAGGTCGATGATCTCTAGATGCCGATTGGCGTCGCCCTGCAGATAGATGTCGGCAGCCAGCACGCGCGCATCCGGCACGCGCGGGTCGATGAACACGATTTCGTGGCGTTGCGCTTGTTGTTCCGCCGCTTGGGGTGCGGCGGCCGGCGCGCTGGGGACCGGCGCCGGAGCGGGCGGTGCGTCAAGCATGCGCACATTCGCGATGCCGGCGGCCAAGCCGGGGTCGAGCAAAGCCCAAGCGTCGGCCGAATGCAGGATGCGTGGCTCCACCTCCTCGATGCGCATGCGGGCGGGCGGGCGGCGGCGTATTGGGGGTTTCATGGCGGCTTGCGGGTCGATCGCGGTGGTGCGCGTGGCACGCGACGGGTCATTGCAGGGCGGCGCGGCGTCGAGGTTCCAGGGTGATGCGCCCGCGGTCGATGGTGGTTGGCGCTTCGCTGCGGGCTTCGCCGCGCTGGGTGCCGGGGCCGAGTGCCGCCGGGCGCAGGGTGGCGCCGTTGGCCTGGCCGCCGTCGTCGCCACGCGCAGCCGGGCCTGCCAGGGCCGAGGTGCAGCGCGCCCCGGCCGGAATCGCGCCGCCCGGATTGGGTAGCGAGGCGCGCACCCGGAAGGTGTTGCTGCCGGCATCGATCATGCGGTCTACCAGGGTGACGCGGGCATCGCGTGTGCCTAAGCCCGGCACGTTCGGCGTCACCTGGGTCAGGCTGCCGGCGCTGATGGTGCCGAACAGGCTGGCCGGCACGATCAGCTCGACTTTGAGCGGGTCGATGCGGGCGATGCGGAACATCTGTTTCTGGTCGATGCGCTCGCCGGTTTGCACGTAGCGCTCGGCGATCACGCCGTCGATCGGGGCGCGGATGTTGCGCACCTCCAGTTGCGCCTGTGCCAGGTCGAGTTCGCGCTTCAACACGCGGCGTTGCTCATTGGCCTGGGTCAACTTCTGGGCGGCGATATCGGCCTCGGCACGCGCTTGCTCCAGCACCTGCTGCGAGAGGAAATTCTTGTTCACCAGGTCTTCGGTACGCGCCTGCTTCTGGCGCAGGAAGTCGAGGTTGGATTGCGCCGCGCGCACCTCGGCTTCCGAAAGCGAGCGTGCCTGGGCGATTGAGAGCGAGGCGCGTTCGACATCGGCTTTCAAGGTGGCCAGCACCTGGCCTTTTCTGACGAAGTCGCCGCGCTCCACATACAGGCTCTCGATAGCGCCAATGACCGAGCTACCGACCTCGGCGATCGACTCCGGTTCGATCAGACAGCCCACCCGTGCGGCGGGGCCGGCGGCGCCGGCCAGGCTGGCGCTGCCCAGCGCCAGTGCGCAGGCGGCCGCGCACAGGGCGCCGCTGATAGCTCGCTTAAACGTGCGCATGTTGTCAATTTCGTCTCTGCTTTGCATTGTCCTGTTCTCTCACGCTCGATCGGCATTTCCTCATTCGGCGCTGGCCCCTGCCGGACGCGCGCTATCCCAAGCTTCATCGCGCTTTTGCATGGCCTGGCGAGCGGCACGTGCGCGCCGTTCTTCAAGCCATTGCGGCAGGCGCACCACCAGGGAAATCAGCCAGGTAGGCGCCCGCAGACCATTGTGCGCAAGGCGGCTCGCCAACCATCGCGGGAAAAGCGCGGCAATCAGGGGCTGTTTCACGCACAACAAGGTGACTGCGCTGCCGGGGTCGCCGCGCCGGGCTGAGCGCCCGATCAACTGGCGGTCGATGCGCGCCGCGGCGTTGTGCTGGCAGCAGATCAACAACAGGCCGCCGCGCTCGGCCACACCAACCCCAAGCGGTATGTCGGTGCCGCGACCGGCCATGTTGGTGGCGACCGTCACGCAACCGGCTGCGCCGGCGCCGGCCACAATCGCCGCTTCGGTGGCTTCGTGGTGGGCATTAAGCACCTGATGCTTGATCCCGGCGGCTTTGAAGATGGCTGCGAGCGCATGCGAATCGGCGACCGAATCGGTGCCGATCAGCACCGGCCGGCCACTGGCGATACCCTCCCGCACGCGCGTTTGCACCGCCGCGAATTGCCGTTCGCGGGTGGCGTACAGGCAGGTGGGTTCGGTGAGGCGCCGGCTTGGCCTATGCAGCGGCACCGCGACCACGTCCTGCGCATAGACCGCGCGCAGTTCGCGCCGCGCTTCAGTAAGTGTGCCGCTCATGCCGCCCAAGCGCCAGTAGCGGCGGAACAGGCGTTGGAAGGTGATCTGCGCACAGGTTTCGTTCTCGGCGGTGACTTCCAGCCCTTCTTTCAGTTCGATCAACTGGTGCAGGCCGCCGGACCAGGCGCGCCCTAGGGCGACACGCCCGGTGCTTTGATCGATCAGCGCCACCTTGCCATCGCGCACCAGGTAATGGGTGTCGCGTCGATACAAATGCAAGGCGGCCAATGCGGTGGCCAGCGCCTCTTCGCGATGCACGCGATTGCGCCATACCGGCGGCAGGCCGGCAGCCCAGGTCTCCAGCATGGCGCGCCCGCTGGCACTTAAGTGTGCAGCCAGGCCGGCGCGGTCGAGGTGGAAGTGCTCGGGCGCGCGCATGCGCCGCGCCAGTTCCAGGGCGTGGCTGTAGTAGGCGTCGCGCCCGGCATTGGCCACCGGGTGCGCCAGGATCAGCGGCACCAATGCATCGTCGATCAGGCAGCTGTCGGCCTCGTCGATCAGGCCTAAGCACAGGCCGCGCAGCACCAGGGCGTTGTCGGCAGCGCTGTCGCACAGGCTTGCCGCGCGTTGTTCAAGCGCCCCGCGCGCAGCACCGCGCGCCAGGCCGTCGCGCAGGTAGTCGAAGGCCAGTTCGGCTGCGGTGCAGTAGGTGATGTCGCAGGCGTATTGGGCACGCCTTGCGTGTGGATCGTGCGCGGCTTCGATCGCACCGACGGAAAGCCCGAGCGCGCCATACAGGGGGCGCAGCATGGCGGCATCGCGCTCCACCAGATATTGGTTCGCGGTGATCACGTGCACCGGCAGCCCGGCCAGCGCGGCGGCGGCGGCGCCCAGCGCGATGGCCACAGTCTTGCCTTCGCCGGTGGCCATTTCGGCCAGCCGGGCGTCCAACATGATGCGCGCGGCGATCAGTTGGCTGTCATACAGGCTTAAGCCCAGGGTGCGTTTGGTGGCGTCCATGATCAACCGGCAGGCATCGATCAGGGCGGCGTCGGTGAAGCCCTCGCGCGCCAGGCGCGCGCGTACCGCTTGAAGCGCCGGCAATGGCCCGCTGGCGGCGCGTACACGCGCGGCGAAATCGCGGTAACGCGCCGGCTCGGGCCGCAGCAGCGAAGCGGCCTGTGAACGCAGACGACGCCAGACATTGTTGCGGCGCTGATCGGCGGGGTTAAGCCGTTGCGGATAAGTGCCGTGGACGATGCCCGGCACCTGCAGCGCGGCGCCTTTCATTGCGCCGGGTTGAAGCGCGCCAGGAATAGCTGGCGGCCCGCGCGATACCACTGGGTGGCGAGCGGCTCGCGACCGTGGTCGAAGCGCACCCAGGCGCGGCCGCCGACCCGTTCCAGCTGCTGTGCCGGCAGGGCCAGATCGATCAGCACCACCGGGTGTTTCAGGCGCAGGCCTTTTTTATCCTCGGGGTCTGTCACATGCGGGCCGCCGGCGCTGTCGCCCAAGGCCGCGCTGGGCAGCTCCATGGCGGCGGCCGGCACTTCGCGCAGGCGTAGGGCCTTGAGCACCACGCCGGGCGCATCGGCTAAGCGTACCTCGATTGCGCGGGTATTGCCGCGCACCCGCGCGGCATCCTGCTCGTCGATGGCGGCGCGCACCATGATTTGTTCGCGGTCGAGCACATAGCCCATGGTGCTGCCGCGCTCGGCGTAGGTGCCCGGCAGGTCGCCGCTTCTGGGCAGCACCAGGGTGCCGCCTAAGTTGCTGCGCACGGCCAGGCTGGCAATGCGCTCCTCCACATGGCGCAGTTCGGCCTCGGTGCGTGCCAGTTCCTGCTCGAACTCGATCGAGCGTTCGATTTTTTCTTCCGCCATAGCGCCGAAGTGCTCGGCGTTGAGTTCCGCTGCGCGGCTCATAAGGCGCTCACGCGCTGCGTCGAGCACCGGGTCACTCAATTCCAGCAGCACATCGCCTACGGCCACGCGGGTCCCATCGCGCGCGTTCAAGTGCGCCACGAAGCCGGAAGTCTCGGGCCGCACGCGGGCCTGGTCGGGCAGCCACACCACGCCCATGGCCGCGGTTTGCGAGGGCAGCGGGACGGCGAATAGCAATCCAGCCGCTAGCGCGATGGCGGCAGCGACGGCCGTGCCCACGCGCAGCTGCGCGCGCGGGCTGCGCGGCTCACTGAGCAGCGCCTTCTGCCCAAGCAACAGTGGGCGCAAGAGGCTGTACAAGAACATCACGGCGGCTGCCAAGCCCAGCAGCAACGACACTTCGCCCAGCCACAGCACGATGCCCACGCCCAACAGCAGCCGGCAGGCCAGCGCCAGCGGCGCGTAGGCGACCAGCCATTTGGTTTCGCCGCGTGCCGGCAACACGGTGTCGGCAGCCGCTGCGATACGCAACAGGCGGCGCAGGAGCCGGCCCCACCATGCGCTGCTGCGCTGTGCCAGGTTGGGCAGCTCGAACAGGTCGCACAGCACGTAATAGGCATCGAAACGCAACAACGGGTTGCCGTTGAACAACAGGCAGGAGACGCTGGCGGCGAACAGGGCGGCGAAGGCCAGGTCGCGCGCCAGGCCAGGCGCCGCGTTGAGCCACACCAGCATGGCCAGGGCCGCGACCATAAGCTCGGCCATCACGCCGGCGGCGCCGACCAAGGCACGCTGGTGGCGCGCGCGCAAGGCGCTGGCGGCGGAAGCATCGACATAGGGTGCCGGCGTCAGCAGAAACAAGGTGATGCCGGCCTTGTGCACTTCGCCGCCGAATTGCCTGATCGCCAGGGCATGGGCCAACTCATGCACGGTTTTGAGAAAGGGAAACAACAGCCAGGAGAGCCAAAGCCAACGGCTGCCGCGTGCGTCCGCGGCCAATTCGTTCCAGTTGAGCAGCGCCGCGCCGCCGGTTGCCAGCACGGCCATAAGCCAGACCCACAGCGCGCCGCGAAAGAACATCAGCTTGCGCAGAAAATCGAGGCGCTGCAATAGCGCCCAGGGGTCGCCCAGCGGCACCCGGAAGGCCAGCGGGTTGAGCGCACCGTGCCGCTTGGCGGGTTTGCGGGTGCGGGCACCTGGGTCGGCACCGGCGCTGGTTTCCAGCAGGCCGCGTTGGCTCAATTGGGTCAGCAATTGCAGCACTTCGTCCTGGGTCGGCGCGTGGTCGCCTGCTGCGTCGAGCAGGGCGTCCCAGGTCTCCTGCACGCTGCGGCTGCCATCGCAGCGGCCGATGAACGCATAGGCCTCTGGATTGACACGGAACTGGCGCCCGCTGATGTCGTCGATCAACAGGTACCACACCTGGTCGCGATGGCGCTGGCATTCGATGCGCACATCCACGTGCAAGAGCGGCCGCAGGCCACTGACGCGGTACCAGAGCGGGCTGAATAGCGAGCGGCGCATGGGCGTTTTGCGTGAACAGGCTAGCCGGTCAAGGACCAGAGCTTGAGGCTGACCCAGTCGACCAGCTTGTGACCCCAGACCCAGCCGAAAGCGCGCTCGCCGGCTTGAATCTTGGCCACGCCCGACAAGCCCGGGCGGGCACCGGCAGGCAATCCATCGAGCTTGCCTTCGACCTCAAAGAAATTGCGGCCGTCGCGCGCACTGGCAAGCGGCGTCACACGCGCGACCTGCAAGCCCACCTGGCTGCCCGGCAGCGCGGCAAGCGCCAGCACACCACGCTGGCCGGCTTTCAGGTGCGCGATGTCGCGCTCGTCGACTTCGATGATCAGGCGGTATTCGCCACTCGGCGCCAAGGTCATCAGCACCTCGCCGCGCTGCACCGGTGCCCCCAGCGATTGCGTCAGGTCGCCCTTGATCACCACGCCGTCGAACGGCGCGCGCACCCGCCCGCGCAGCCGTTGCTCGCCGATCAGGGCCAATTGGGCGGCGGCCGAATCCGCGCGGGCGGCACTGGTCGCATAAAGAGTGCGGTCGCCGCGCGAAAGCGCACCGCGTACCGCGTTTTCATGCTGCGCGATCTCGCTTTCCAATTTTTTCTGTTCAAGTTCAAGATCCTGCTCGACCATCTCGGCCAACACCTGGTCGGCGCGCACGGTGTCGCCGGGGCGCACGTGGGCACTTTTGAGAAAGCCGTCGGTGGGCGCCACCAGCGCGCGCTGGATCGCGCCCTCCAGCCGCGCCGGCGCGCCGACCCAGTGCTCGACCGGGGTCCACAGGGCGGCCACGCCAGCCAGAAGAAGCACGGCCAGCAAGGCGCGGCCGCCGTACCGGTCCGGCGTTTTAAGACTGTCGGACACTCTTTCGGTCCAGGATCGTTCGCTCAATCGCATGAGGTCGAGCGCGGGCCCGATCAGGCAGACGAACTGTTCGAAACGTTCGATCTCGGCGGCGCCCAGCGGCAGGTCGCGTGCACGTTGCAGGGTGATGGCGCCGAAGATGCGCGCATTGCGCACCAGTGGAATGGTGCATACCGCGCTGTCATGGCGGCGCGCCAGTTCGGCATGTGCCAGGGCGATGCGCACTTGGGCGCCGGCCGGCGCCGGGTAGGCGAGTGTGGCCTGTTGTTCCACCGCTTCGTCCATGGCGCGGCAGATGACCTGCGCCAAGGCGTTGGCGGATGCGTCGGGCGCCCCACTGGACTGGGCGACCACGCGATGGAAGCCTTTCTCATTGAGACCGATGCTGACGCGATTGCAGCCGAGTGCGACGGCCAGCCCGCTGGCGGCGGCGGCTGCGGCCTGGCTGAAGTTGTCGCAGGCATGCACGCTGGCATGCAGCTTGATCAACGTTGCCGCGCCCGGCAAGGCGCGGGCCAGAGCGGTGGCGGCCGGCGTGGCTTGCAGGGCGTTGGCGGCAGGGGCAGGCGCGCCGCGCGGTTTTGGCGAGTCATGCTGGTCGGCGTTGGCGGCGTGCATCTGGAACGCTACCGCGCCGATCGAGTCGCTGCGGCGGCGCAAGGGCAGGGCGACTACGCCTTCGTTGGCGTATTGGGCGGGGGGTGACTGGCGACCGCCGGCGACCACTTCCTGCTGGCGGCTGACCGTCTCCGCCGCGGCTTCTAGCAGGCGGCCGTTTGGCGTGCCGCTGCGCGGCCAGGCGGCCGCAAGCATGGGTCGTGCCCCGGCGTTGGCCGCCACCATGATCACGCCACTGGCGATGCTGGTGCGAGTGCCGCAATACTCTTCGAGCCAGGATTGAAGTTGTGGATTCTGCACAGAGTGCCGGTGGTGTGTGGAATGGTTTTGCGGTAGCCAAGAGACTGCCGTGCCACGCTTCATGCCAATTAACTCCAATTAGAAACCAGTGTTTGCGCGCGCAAAGGGCTAAACAGGTGTGGTTTACCCGCGCACTTTGGACATTGCACGCTGGCGATAGCGGCAGCCCCGGCTTGCCTGATGCCGCGCTGCCGGCGGGCGCCCTTGGCATTCAAGACCCGGCGCGCGCGGCCGTTAACTCCAGCAGGCCAATCCCGGCGCGTGTTGCGCCCCCTATTCGATGACGCTCCGCATGCCCAAATGCATTGCCTGTTTCCGCGCGCTGGCAGGTGTCGCCGGCCTGCTCGTTTGGCTGGCGGCCGTGCCGCTGATGCCGGCTGCGTATGCGGCTGGCATGGTGTCGCCTGGCCTCGATACCGGCTTCTATGGTGGCGCTGCGTTGCTGGCGACCTTGGCGCTGGGCGCCTTGATCGGGGTGGTGGTCACGCGTGCGCTCGGTCGCGCGCGTCGCGGCGGGTCGCCTGACGATGCCGATGGCGGCGCCGAACGGCGGGTGTCGCCGCATGCGCTGACCCTATTGTCGGAAATCGATCGCGGCATCCTTTCAGGCGCGCGCTTCGAGCGCGTTATCGACCTGGTGTTGCGGGCGGCGCCGACGCTGTTCGGCAACCGCCTGGTGGCGGTGACCTTGCTTGACCAGGCCGCGGGGCGCACGCCGCGCACCTATTTCGCGGCGCCGGCTACGGCCGGCCCGAATCCGGTCGAATGCGCCGCAGTGGCGCCGCCCTTGCTGGAACTGCTGGCGCGCCTGCCTGAAGGCAGCCGCATCGACAGCCTTGCCGGTCATGCGTTTCTGCTGCCGCTGGCCGCGCGCGGTGCGCAAAGCGCGCTGCTGGTTCCGGTGTTCCTGGATGCCCGCCTGGCGGCGATCCTGGTGCTTGGAGGCAACGCTTTGCAGGCGATTTCCGCAGCGGCCCGCCAGATGGCCGGCGACATCGCCGATCGCCTGAGCGTGGCGCTGACCGCCGCCACGCGCGATGAGCAATTGCACCTACAGTCGAACTACGACGAAGTCACGACGCTGCCCAACCGGCGCTACCTGCAGGCGCGCCTGGGCCAGGAGATCGGCCGCGCCCTGCGCGAGGCGCGCGGCTTCGCACTCCTGTTTGTCGACCTCGACCAGTTCAAGCAGATCAACGACGCGGTCGGCCACGCCGGCGGCGATGCGGTGCTGGAACAGGCCGGGCGGCGGATTCGCCATTGCGTGCGCAACGAAGACGTGGTGGCGCGCTTCGGTGGCGATGAGTTCGTGGTGCTGCTGCCGGCCATCGGTTCACCCGCTGATGCCGCACGCGTGGCCGAAAAGCTGCTGGTGACCTTGGCCGACCCGTTCATGATCCACGCTCAGGCGCACCAGCTGGGCGCGACGGTGGGCATCAGCATGTTTCCGGATGACGGCCGCAGCGCCGACCGCCTGATGCGCAACGCCGATTTCGCCATGAGCCAGGCCAAGGCATCCGGGCGCGGCCAGTACGCGTTCTATGATGAGGACACCAATGTGGCGGTGCAGGGCAGGATCGAGCTCGAGGCCGACCTGCGGGCGGCGCTGGCGCGCGGTGAGCTGACACTTGCGTATCAGCCGCAGGTCGATTTGCGCAGCGGCAAGATCTCCGGGGTCGAGGCCCTGCTGCGCTGGACCCACGCCGAGCGCGGGCCGGTTGCGCCGGTGGAATTCATTCCCATTGCCGAGCAAAGCAGCCTGATCGAGGAGATCGGCGTGTATGTACGTGCCCTCGCCTGTCGCCAGTATTGTGCCTGGCAGGCGCAAGGCCTGGCGCCGCCGCGCATCGCGGTCAACGTGTCGGCGCGCGAAGTGCGGCGTGCCGGCTTTGCCGCGAAGCTGCGCGCCGAGCTCAAGGAATTCGGCATGCGCGGGCGCTGCCTCGAACTCGAACTCACCGAGAGCCTGTTGGCCGACAACTCGCCCGAGGTCAAGGCGACCCTGGCCGACCTGCGCGCGCTCGATCTGCAATTGGCGATCGACGATTTCGGCACCGGCTATTCGTCGATGTCCTACCTGCGGGACTACCCGTTCACCTCGCTGAAAGTCGACCGTGCCTTTGTGTCCGGCCTGGGCACCGCACCCGGCGCGGACGCGATCGTGCGCGCCATCCTGGCCCTGGCGACCGGCCTCGAACTGGAGGTGGTGGCCGAGGGGGTGGAGACGGCCGTGCAGCAGGCCTTTCTGGCCAACGAAGGCTGCCAGATCGGCCAGGGCTACCTTTGGAGCCGCCCGCTGCCGGCCGACGAGTTCGCGCGCCTGATGCGCAACTGGGTGGCGCCTGCGCGGCCGCTGGCGACCGCTGGCGCCAGACTGGTTGCGGTGTCGTAGCGCGATTCCTGGCTTGATGGCAGCGACAGGCCTACTGCGCTTGTGCGGGCTTGACGCGCTTTCTGTTGGCAGGAAGATGATTTATAAGTTGTAGAAATTATGATAATATAAATCATCAAAATAGCCACAAGCGGGCAAGATTCAATGGCGACGAGCAGGCATCGGGTCGCCGAGAGCGGCGCGGTAACCACGCTCACCGGCACGCCCGGCGACATCGGCAGGCAACTGGCGCGCTCCGGTGCGCAAGAGGCGATCGCCCTGACCTTCGCGCACGACGATGCGCAGGTGGCGCACGCTGTGGCGGAGGCGCTGGGGAGTCTGGCACCACTGGTGGCGGACACGGTTCGGCGGCGGCAGAAAGAAGGCTTCACGCGCATCGTCGACGCCTTGGTGCCGGCGGTCTCCCCGCCGCGACAAATGCTGATCGAAGCGCGCATGGCGGCGCAGGCGCGAACCGCGGTGCTGGAAAGCGGCGAGTGGCTGACCGCCGCGCAAGTGGCCGACCTGGCCGGCTTTTCCGTCACCAACCCGAGTGCCCAGCCAAATCGCTGGAAGAAAGACCGGCAGATTTTCGCGATTCGCCACCAGGGCAACGACTATTTCCCGGCCTGGGCGCTGGATGCGCAGGCCAACTATCGGCCCAGCAAGCACCTGGCGCCGGTGCTCTGCGCTTTCGGCGAAAAAAAGGATGGCTGGGGCCTGGCATACTGGTTCGCCGCGGTCAACAGCATGCTCGGGGGAAAACGGCCGCAGGATATGCTGGGTGTCGCACCGCAGCTTGTGCTGGCTGCGGCGCAGGACGAAATGGCCGAAATCGCCCATGCCTGAGGCGGCCCGGCGCTGCGTGTGCTCAGGTGTGGCTTGCCGCGATGCCTGATGCGGGGGAGCCGCCGGCCAGGCTGCATGTCACGCCCTACCTGTGGCCGGCCGGGCGAGCGATTCACCGGATTCATCTGACGCGCGTAGTACCTGGTGCCTTTAACCCGGGCGTAAACGGTGACGCCAGATTCAGCCCGATCGCAAGCGCGCAGGGCCGCCCGATTCCCACGCTTTACGGCGGCAGTGACTTCGAATGCGCGGCGATGGAAACCCTGTTCCACGATGTGCCGTTCGCCCCCGGCTTCAAGAACTACGACAAGCGAAAACTGGCGGGCCAGACGCATTCGATACTCGCGCCTGCCGGCCCGCTGAAGCTGGCCGACCTGAGCAACGTGGCGCTGCGCAAGCTGGGCGTGCCGCGCGCGCAATTGATCGACACCGAAAAGGACCGCACCCCGGCAACCCGCAAATGGGCGGCGGCGATTCATCTGCAGCATCCGCAACTGCAAGGCATGGTCTGGGTGTCGCGACAGGATGATCGCGCGCGAGCGTTGATGCTGTTTGGTGACCGCGTGCCTGCGGGCTTGCTGGTGCCGCGGGGCGCGAGCCGCGATTTGGTCGACGGCGCACCAGCGACTCTGGAACTGTTGATGTTGGCCGACTTGATTGGCGTATCGGTGGTCGCCGGGCGCGCTTGAACCTTCGCACGAGCGATACGCTCCGCGTGCCCCCCAGCGTGCTGCTCTGCAAGGCCGGCGACGCTTGCCGCCCGCATGCCGCCACAATTGACCCGCCGCGTGTCATGATCGGGCGCAACTATATGAACGTGCATTGGTGCGAAACGGGAGCGCGAAACATGCTGGTGCGGGCGGGGATTTGGTTGGGCTTCGGGCTGGCGTGCCTGGCAGGCGCCGCGGTGCAGGCGGCGACGGTTGAGCGCTTTTCTCCGCAAGGCGAGGTGCGCGCGGTGCGCCAGGTGGCGGTGCGCTTCTCGGAAGACGTGGTCAGGTTTGGTGACCCGAAAGCGCCCGCACCGTTTGCCATCGAGTGCGCCGAAGCCGGCCAGGGGCGCTGGCTGGACGCGCGCAACTGGGTGTTCGACTTTGGGCGCGACCTGGGGCCGGGGCTGCGTTGTTCCTTCAGGCTCAAGCCGGAGCTGCGTGCCCTGGCAGGTAGCGCCTTCAGCGGCAAGGCTGAATTCGGATTTTCCACCGGCGGGCCCGCGGTGCTGTCGACCCAGCCCACCCAGGGCACGGCTACCATCGACGAAGAGCAGACCTTCATCCTGCGTTTGAACGGTGCCGCGCTTGAGGCCAGCGTATTGGCCAACGCCTGGTGCGTGGCCGAAGGCGTGGGGGAGCGGATTCCGGTGGCACTTGTCGGCGGGCCGAAGCGCAGTGAGTTCTTCAAGGCATTGAAGCGCGAGCGCGAAGCGGCCGACGACAAGCTCTTGCTGCTGCAATGCAGGCAGCGCCTGCCGGCTGGCGCGGCGGTCAGCCTGATCTGGGGGCGCGGTATCGCGACCAACGCGGCGGATGCCGGCCAGCGCGTTGCGACCAGCCTGGATCAGCAGCTCAAGTTCAAGGTGCGGCCCGAGTTCAAGTTGAGCTTCAG
>JAYVWK010000052.1:0-19275 GCA_043786185.1 Burkholderiales bacterium | reverse complement strand
GGCCGCAGCGGCCGCGACATAAGGAAAGGCCATGACAAACAGGACGGCCATCATCACCGGCGGCGGCACCGGGGTGGGTGCGGCGGTGGCGCGCATGCTGGCGGCAACAGGCTGCAATATCGCCATCAACTACAGCCGCAGCGGCGCTGCGGCCGCGGCGGTGGCCCAGCAATGCATCGCACTCGGTGCCGATGCACAGGCGCTGCGCGCCGACGTGTCGAATGATGATGATTGCCGCGCATTGGTGCGGCAGACGGTGGCACGCTGGGGGCAGGTGGACCTGCTGGTCAACTGTGCCGGCACCACCCGGTTCATAGCGATGGCTGACCTCGAAGCGGTCAATGCCGCGGATTTCCAACAGGTCTTCGCGGTCAATACCTTGGGGCCGTTCCAGATGGCGCGTGCCGCCAAACCACACATGGGCGACGGCGGCGCGGTGGTCAACGTGTCGTCGATCGCCGGCATCAATGGCACCGGCAGTTCGCTGCCCTATGTGCTGTCGAAGGCCGCGCTTAACATCCTGACGGTGTCGCTGGCCCGTATCCTAGCCCCCGGGGTGCGGGTCAACGCGGTATTGCCCGGGATGATCGAAGGGCGCTGGATG
Organism: Burkholderiales bacterium; assembly: GCA_043786185.1. GTDB lineage: Bacteria > Pseudomonadota > Gammaproteobacteria > Burkholderiales > JAEUOS01 > JAEUOS01. The sequence continues at coordinate 18,671 of JAYVWK010000052.1, read as the reverse complement.
CTTGACGGACTGGGTGCTGAGGTCTACCAGCGGGTCAAGGGCCAGTTCGCCGAAGCCTCCGCGCTGGGCAAGGTCTGCACGCCCGAGCATGTGGCCAGCGCCGTGTGCTGGTTGCTGGCACCAGACTGCATGGTGACCGGGCAACTGATCCCGGTGGATGCCGGCTTCCTGCTCGGTCGGCCGCCGTCAGCGGCGGGGGCAACTGCGCGATGACCACGCTGCGTTGATGCCGTCGGCAAGCGCGGCAGGCGGCTTCATTCGCCCTTGATTCCCGCCGCTTTGATGATCGGCCACCATTTGTCGATTTCAGCCTTGTGATAGGCGCCAAGTGCTTCAGGCGTTTGCTGCTCGCGTGAAGGGATTTCCTGTCCCATGTCGGCCAGCCGGTTGCGCACCGCCGGGTCGGCAAGGGCTTCGATAGATGCCGCGTTGAGCTTGGCGATCAGCTCTTTCGGCGCGCCGCGCGGCAGCCACAGGGCGTGCCAGACCGCGATATGCAGGCCCGGCAGCCCGGCTTCATCGACCGTTGGAATGTCCGGCGCCGCCGGCAGGCGGGTTTTCGCGGTCACCGCATAGGCACGCAGCTTGCCGGCACGGGCGTGCGGCAAGGAGTTCGAGGCCTGATCGAACATCAGGTCGATATGGCCGGCCATCAGGTCGAGCAAGGCCGGGCCGGTGCCCTTGTAAGGCACGAACTGCAGTTTTGTATTGGTGGCGGTCTGGAAGTACACCCCGGTCACATGCGAGGCGGCGCCGATGCCGGCGGTGCCCACCGAAATGCGCTCCTGATTGGCCTTGACCCAGGTGACCAGTTCACGCAGGTCTTGCGCCGGTACCGCGTTCTTGGTCACCAGGATCTGCGGGTTGCTGGCGATCAGCGCCACCGGTTCGAAGTCCTTCAACAGGTCGTATTGCAGCGCGTAGATCGCGCCGTTGACCACATGGGTGCTCCAGTGGCCGATGCCGACCGTATAGCCGTCGGGATTGGCGCGGGCGACACGGCCGACGCCGATCGTACCGGCGGCGCCGACGGTGTTTTCAACCACCATGGTCTGCTTCAGCGCCCGACCCATGCGCTCGGCCATGATGCGCGCCAGCGTGTCGGTGGGGCCGCCGGCGGCGAATGGCACCACCATCACCAGCGGCCGGGTCGGGAAGCCTTGGGCCAGCGCCGCTGCGGCCGCGCTTGCCAGGATACCCGCCGCTGCCGCCACGAAAAAGCGCTGCATACCTGCTGCTCCTTGGTGTGAACCGCGGCGCCTGGAAAATCGTAGGCGTCAGTGGTGGGCGCTCGAGCCAAGTGGTGCTGCGGTAGCGCGGCTATCAGCCTTTTGACAAAAACGCCGCCACCGCAACCAGTGCGGCAATCAAAAGCGCCAGCACGCCGACCAGTCCGCCGGTGCCCAAATCACCGGCATGCGGCCCGCTCATCGGCACCGCGTCAAGCGCGACCCCCGACGGCACTTCGGCGGGCGCATAGCGGCGTTTCAATTCAGCATTGAACTTGGTGAAAAACTCGTCGGCCAGCTTGCGCGATGCCGCGTCGACCAGACGGGACCCGATCTGCGCCAGCTTGCCGCCGACGTTGGCCTGCGCGGTGTAGTCGAGCCGGGTGGCCGCGCCTTCCGCAGTCAGTGCCACCCGGGCTTCGCCTTTGCCGAAGCCGGCGGCGCCGCCCTGACCATCGAAACGAATCTTGTAGGAATTCGGTGCGTCGATATCCGACAGCGTGAGCTTGGCCTTGAAGCGCGCCTTCACCGGGCCGATCGCCGCGGTCACCGCGGCGCTGAATTCGGTGTCACTGGTGCGGTCGAGTTGCTCGCAGCCGGTGATCGACGCCTTGAGGATTTCAGGGTCGTTGAGGGCATCCCAGGCGATTTGCTGGGTCACGGGCAGGGTTTGTGTGCCGGTCAGTTCCATGGGCGTATGCTTTTCAACGTGTTGTGAGTGGAAAGAGGACTTGGATTGTACCGGCCCGCAGCGCCGCCGCGCCGGTGGCGGGCGGACCGCGTCAGTAGCTCAGGTCGGGGCGACTTCGCACGGCACCTTGAGGAAGCTGCGAAAGCGCGCCCGTCCGCCGCGCAACGGCGCCGTGCTGATTCGATAGCGCGGAAAACGCGCCAGGAAATGGCCGATCGCGATGCGACCTTCGAGCCGTGCCAGGCTCAAGCCGGCGCACTGGTGGATGCCGAAGCCGAATGCCAGATGACGGTTCGGATCGCGGCTGATGTCAAGCCGGTCCGGATCGGCGAATTGCGCCGGGTCGCGGTTTGCCGCGCCGATGCACAAATGCACCGCGGTGCCCGCGGCGATGGCCTCGCCGCCGATCCGGGCTCCATGCCGGCGATCGCGCGTTGCGTCAGCGCGCCCATGATCAGGCGCCGCACCCGGGTATGCAAGGGTGGGTCATTGAACACCCGGCTGGTCGTGTGGTGCTCGAACAGCGGTGAGGCGCCGTACTTCGGGCCGAATTCCTTTTTCTTGTCGGAGGTGAAGGTCTTGGCGTCGCGATAGACCGCGGTCAGGTCCGCATGGCGGGTCAGAAACACCGAGCCGTCAGGCAGGCGCTTGATCGGCGCGTGCTCTCGCAGCGCATGATAGGTAGGCCATGGATTGGCGTAGAAATCCGCCGGCAGTGCGCGCAGATCGAAATTGGCAGCCAGGGTTCGTGCGGCGTCGGCGCCAAGCGGAGCGGCGGATGAAGTCATGGCGGAGGCGAGTCTTGCGGTCGCGCCAGCGAGCGGCGCTGGGCACTAAGCGGGCTGTGATTGAGTCACAGGCGCCGCCGGTTTCGCAGCGATAGACGCGATGCAGCGCGGCAAAGCGAATGCCGCGGCAAGTGCCGCGGATCGAGCAACCGGCTCGGAGTCTGGCGCTGGGCGGCGGACGACCGCTGTGGCGGGCCGCGCGCCTCAGACCGCGACGCGCGCGCGAAAAGGCAAGACTTGCGCCAGATGCGCCGGCAGCGGGGCATCTGCCTCGTGCTCGTCCCCTTGCAGCGAGCGCTGTGCGGGGTAGATACGGGTTGAAGCGTAACGGGCAAGGTCGCTGACGGCGTGCAGCTCTTCGTCGAGTGTGAACTGTGCCAGGACGCGGATGGCGCTGGCGTACTCCGGGTCGATCGCCAGTCGGGCCACGTCGATGCGGCAGCCGGAATGCTTCTCGGCGCGACTCTTCATCAAGCGCAGCATCATCTTGCGTGACAGGGTGGTGAACATTTTGGCGGGCTTTCGCAGTTGCACACTGATGACCAATCCTAGCCCGCCTGTCGCGCTGCCAAACAGTGGAATAAGAGGGAAATGGCAGCTCTGCTCAGGCGCATATCCGTGTAGGAATGCGCCCTACAAGTCGCCGCCAATCCGCCTCAATCCCGAGGCGCGGTTCAGGCCTTGTGCAGCAGGATCAGAAACACCATGCCGATGGCGGCATAAAACATCAACGCGGACTCGCGGCCGTTCCAGTCCTTCGACTGCCAACTGGCGAACCACTGGCCGCCGATCACCATGAATCCGCCGAACCACAGCGCGAAACCCAGGCCCAGGCCGGCAAAGGCAAGCGCCTTTGCGGCATGGAAGTCGTCGCTGCTGGCGCCGAGCACTGGCAGCAGGGTTCCGGCACCGGCAATGCAGAGCAGTGCGGTCAAACCTTCGACAAAAACGATGCAGCGAAAAGCCAACCGATGCAACAGTGTTGACTCGATCGCGCGGCCCTTGAGCGTGCTGTCGGGAAAAATGGTGTCCATGCGCAACAGGTGCGTGACGAAACGTAAGTTGCTTTGTGCGTCGCGCAGGTTATTGATGGTCACCAGCGCGGCGAACGCGCCGATCAAGAACAAAAACAGGATTTGACAGAGTCGAATGGTAGTCATATGGGCGGGTAAGTTCGATTGGGAGGATTGGGTTAAGCGATCTCGTTGCCGGGGGCATGTAGCGTGACATGTTGGCGTGACGATTGACCGGGACGGGAAATATCTGTATTCTGTATACATAAAAAGATATTCCCCCAACCATAACGCTGCCAATTTGTTCACCGTAAGGCGGCAGCAAGTGCTGGGCCAGCATCTCTGGCCTTACGGAAAATACCTGAAAATCTCGATCTTCCACGGCCGTATTTCGCTTGACCCTTTTCGCGCCCCACTATGTCGCTCGCCCAGCTTCACATCGCCCCCGACCTGGTTGATCAGGTGTATGGGTCCTTGCTTGACGCCATCAGTAGCGGCGAACTCGGCCCCGGTCACCGGCTGACCCAGGAAGAGCTTGCCGAAACCTTGGCGGTGTCGCGCCAGCCGGTGCTGCAGGCGCTGCGCCTGCTCAAAAAGGAAGGCTTCGTGGTCGATGCGCCAATGAAATCCGCAGCGCAGTCGGGCGCACGCGGCCTGATGGTGGCGCCGCTCGATGTGGCCATGATCGCACGCCTCTACCAGGTGCGTTCGGTGCTCGACGGCCTTGCCGCCCGTCTGGCTGCGAGCAGCGGCGCGCGGATTGGACGTGCCGCGATCGACGCCGGGCGGAGTATCGCCGCCGCAGGCGCGGTCGGCCCGATGATCGATGCGGACATTGCGTTTCACAAGCTGATTTATGCGGCCTCCGGCAATCCGCTGATCGCCGAAAGTGCCGGGCGCCACTGGCAGCATATCCGCCGCGCCATGGGGGCCGTGTTGCAGAGCAGCGCCGCGCGCGCGGCGATCTGGGACGAGCATGCGGCGATAGCCGCGGCGATCGAGCGGGGCGACGCGCGATGCGCCGAGCGCCTGGCCCGCGAGCACTGCGAGGCCGCGGGTTTCAATCTTGCGAAAAACCTGAGTCAACACATCAAAGCGGCATCCTGAGCGCCGCGTCCCAATCACCCCTGAAAGGAAACATGCATGAAGCTGACAGCGGAGCAAATCGCCCAGTTCGACCGTGACGGTTACCTGTTTTTTCCAAGCCTGTTCAAACCGGAAGAAATCAAGCGCCTGGCCGACGAAGTGCCAGGCATCTATGCGCAACGGCGCCCCGAGAACGTGCGCGAGAAAACCGGTGATGTGGTGCGCACCAACTTCGCCGCCCACATGTACAACGACATGTATGCCCGCCTGGCGCGCCACCCGCGCATGATCGAACCGGTGCGGCAGATATTCGGCGAAGATCTCTATATGCACCAGTTCAAGATCAACGGCAAGATGGCCTTCGATGGTGATGTGTGGCAGTGGCACCAGGACTATGGCACCTGGCTCAACGACGACCACATGCCCGAGGCGCGCGCCATGAACGTAGCTATCTTCCTCGATGACACCAATGAGTTCAACGGCCCCTTGATGTTCATTCCGGGCAGCCACAAGCAGGGGGTGCTGGAAGCCGGCCATGACACCTCGACCACCAGCTATCCGCTGTGGACCATCAACAATCAGACCATCACGCAAATGGTCGAAAAAGCCGGCGGCTTGAAGGGCGGCATCGTAGCTCCCAAAGGGCCGCCGGGTTCGATGATCATTTTTCACGGCTGCCTGGTGCACGCCTCGACGTCAAACCTGTCACCCTGGAACCGGGTCAACGTGTACCTGTCGCTTAATGCGGTGGCGAATCACGTACGCCGCTTCAAGCGCCCCGGGTACATCGCGCATCGCCAGTTCGACCCCATCGTGTGCCTGCCAGACGATTGCCTGCTCAAGGACTACCCGGTGGTCACGCCGTGGAAAAACGGCACGCCGGCCGCGGAGTTGACGGGCTTGATGAAAGAGGCGGCTTGAGATGAATCTGTACGCCAAACTTCAGAAACGCCAGGCCGAAGGCAAGCCGGTGCGCATCGGCCTGATCGGTGCCGGCAAATTCGGCTCGATGTATCTGGCGCAGGTGCCGCGCACGCCGGGTGTGCATCTGGTAGGCATTGCCGACCTCAACCCGGCGAACGCGCGCGCCAACTTGGAGCGCGTGGGCTGGAAGCCGGAGCAATCGTCCGCCAGTTCGTTTGACGACGCTATTGCAAAGGGCAGCACCTTTGTCACCGACAACTGGGAAGCACTGGTGCGTCACCCGCAGATCGAGATCATCGTCGAATGCACCGGCAATCCGGTGGCGGCGGTCGAGCATATTCTTGCGGCGTTCGAGCAGCGCAAGCATGTAGTCAATGTGACGGTGGAAGCCGACGCCTTTTGCGGGCCCCTGTTGGCCACCAAGGCGGCGCGCGCCGGCGTGGTGTACAGCCTGGCCTATGGCGACCAGCCGGCATTGATCTGCGACCTGGTCGACTGGGCGCGTGCCGCGGGGTTCGCGGTGGTGGCAGCCGGACGCGGCCACAAATGGCTGCCGCATTTTTCCGAATCGACGCCGGATGCGGTGTGGGGTCACTACGGCCTAACGCCCGAGACCGCGCGCTTAGGCGGGCTCAATCCGAAGATGTTCAATTCCTTTCTGGATGGCTCCAAGCCGTCGATCGAGAGCACGGCGGTATGCAATGCCACCGGCCTTGTAGCGCCGCCCGACGGGCTTCTTTATCCGCCGGCCTCGGTCGACGATATTCCCTTCGTGTGCCGGCCGATCGCCGAAGGCGGTGTGCTCCATTCCAAGGGCCAGGTCGAGGTGATCTCGTCTTTGGAAAAGGATGGCCGCGTGATTCCCTACGACATCCGCTTCGGCGTTTTCGTGGTGTTCGAAGGCGAGACCGAGTACATCCGCAACTGCTTCAAGGAATACATGGTGCGCACCGATCCCAGCGGCCGTTATGCCTGTCTCTACAAGCGCTGGCACCTGATCGGGCTGGAGGTCGGCATATCGGTGGCCTCGGTGGCCGTGCGCGGTGAATCCACCGGTGCTGCCACCTGCTGGAATGCCGACGTGGTGGCCACCGCCAAGCGTGATCTCAAACCCGGTGAAATGCTCGATGGCGAGGGTGGCTACACGGTGTGGGGCAAACTGTTCCAGGCGCAAAAGTCGCATGCCGCGGGTGGCCTGCCGCTGGGCCTGGCGCATGAAGTGAAGGTGTTGCGGCCGGTGAAGAAGGGCCAGAGTCTCACCTGGGCCGACGTGGCGATCGATGAGAACCTGCCGGCCTACAAGGTGCGCCGCGAAATGGAAGCGCTGTTCGCACCGATGCTGAAAAAGGCCGCCTGAAATCTGCTTCCCGCAGTGACGCAATGCCGCTTCCGGCGTTGGTTCACTGCAGGAATTCGCCGCGCGCGTCGATGATGCTCATCTCGACGAATTCCGCCCCGGTGCGGTCCTGCGGCCCATATGAAAGTGTTACGCCTCCCAGGTCGAAGTTGCGGATGCTCTCCAGCGCGCTGACAAGAGATGCGCGCGTCAGGTTGCGGCCGGCACGGCGCAGGCCTTCGACAAGAATCTTGGCGGCGGCGAAACCCTCCATCGCCGCCTGCGACAAAACGACCTCCTTGTGGCCGGCGGCGAGCTTGCGCATTTCGCGCGCGATGGGCGTGCTCGAATTGAATGGGTTCGGAAACACCTGAGTCACCATCACGCCGCGCGCACTGCTTCCGAGGTCGCGGATGAACGACTTCGCGCTGTTGTTCGAAATGGCCACGAACTGGGTAGTCGCGCCGGCAGCCCGCATGCGCACCACCGGGTCCGCGGCGTTTTTGCCCGAAGCGATGAGGATCACCGCTTGCGGATCGGCCTTGGTAAGTTCGGCGGCCGGTTTGCTCATTTCGGTCAGGGTTCGTTCGTAGATCACGACCGCGGCCGGCTTGAGCTTGAGCACCTCCATCTTGCGCGTGAAACCCTCGAGGCCGTCGCGCCCGAACGAGTCGTTGACGTGAACGATCGCAATGCGACTGATGCCGACCGTGTGCAGGTGCTCGATGGCCTTTTCCACCTCGGCCTGGTATTTGGCGCGCACGTTGAACACCAGCGGATTGATCGGCTGGTGGAAGATCAACGCGCCGGTCGAGGGCGCGACGATCGGGATTCCGGCGGCGCCGGCGATCGCCGGCACCGCTTCGGTGTGTGGCGTGCCGCGCACCGCGAAGAACGCCACAGGCTCGCGTTCCGCGACCAGGCGTGCGGCGTTCTCGCCGGCCAGCTTGGGGTCGAACTTGTCATCGACCGAAATCAGTGTGATCTTGCGGCCGTTGACGCCGCCAGCGGCGTTGACGGCAGCTATGTACAGGCGTGCGCCCCGGTCATCTCGCCAACAGAGCCGGCGACGGCGCCTGTGAAGCCGGCCGTTTGCGCCACCACGACTTCCCGCTCAGACACACCCTGGGCGGCAAGCGGGCCCGAAGACAATGTGCTTACAAGCGCGAGAAATGAAATGGCAAGGATCGGCTTCAAGGCAATTTTCATGGCGGATGTCAATTGCCAGGGATGCATTGGCATGGGGCGGGAGAGGGTCGATAGTACACTTGATGCCAAGCCCGCGAAGCAGGGGCCAAATCCGGTTCGAGGCCTGGTGCCGAGAATGTTCGCAGCATCATCACGAGATCAATCAACGCGAAATGAACAACATGTCAATACAGACTCCCAAGGCCCTGGTCTTCGATGTGTTCGGCACCTGCGTCGATTGGCGCGGCAGCATCATCGCCGAAGGTCGCGCCATGAACCGCGAGCGCGGCTGGCACATCGACTGGGAAGGCTTGGTCGACGCCTGGCGCGGCGCCTATCAACCCAACATGCACAAGGTACGCAAGGGTGCCTTGCCATGGACCAACCTGGATGCACTGCACCTGATGGCGCTCAAGGGCCTGCTGCCAGCTTATCTGAACGGCACCCCGAAAAGCGCGCTCAAGGCGGCCGACCTGGCGCACATCAACAGCACGTGGCATCGCCTCAAGGCCTGGCCGGACGCGGTGCGTGGATTGAAACGCCTGAAGACCCGGCACGTGATCGGCAGCATGTCCAACGGCAACGTGGCGCTGCTCACCAACATGGCGAAATTCGCCGGCCTGCCGTGGGACCTGGTGTTCTCCGCCGAATGGGTGCGGCACTACAAGCCGGATCGCGAAACCTACCTGTCGGCGCCGCGCATGCTCGCCCTGAAGCCGGCCGAAGTCATGCTGGTGGCGGCGCACAAGAACGATCTGGACGGCGCGAAAAAAGCCGGCCTCATGACCTGCTTCGTGCCGCGTCCGCTGGAGTTCGGGCGGACCGTTGCGGCAACAGGTGCCTACGACGGCGCCTATGAAAAGCGCTTTGATCTCAACGTGCGCGATTTCGGCGAACTGGCGGGCGCGCTTGGATGCTGACGCACGAGCTTTTTCGCGAGGACGCTTACCTGAAGAACGCGACCTCGACCGTCGTTGCCGCCGATGAAACCGGCATCGCGCTGGCCGCGACGATTTTCTACGCAGCCGGTGGCGGTCAGCCCGGCGACACCGGCAGCATCAGCTGGGAGGGCGGCGAAACACGTGTGATTGATACGCGGCGTGGCGCATTGCCCGGCGAAATTGTGCATTGCGTGGCACCCGGCACAGCGCTACCCGCGATCGGTACGCCGGTGACCATGGCGATCGACTGGGAACGCCGCCATCGACTCATGCGCATGCACACCTGCCTGCACGTGCTGACCGCGGTGGTACCGGGGCCGGTCAACGGCGGCAGTGTGCGCGAGGACTCCGGGCGGCTGGATTTCGACTTGCAGGGCGAGCGGCTTGACAAGGCGGAGATTGAAGCCCGCTTGAACGAGATGATCAGAGGCGGCGCCGAGGTCGGCACCGAGTGGGTCAGCGAGGAGGAACTTGCGGCCCGTCCCGAACTGGTCAAGACCATGTCGGTCAAGCCGCCGTCCGGCTTCGGCCGGGTTCGGTTGTTGCGCATCAAGGGCATCGATCTTCAGGCCTGCGGTGGCACTCACGTGGCGAACATCGCCGAGATTGGTTTGGTGGTGGTGACGAAAATCGAAAGCAAGGGAAAGCAGAATCGGCGTGTGAGTGTGGCCTTCGCCTGATGCTGCCGCTACCCAATCGTCAGTACGCCCGCGTCCTTGCAATCCAGTGTTTGTGCGCCAGATTGTGTACCCGGCGAACTTCTCGAAGTTGCCGATCGATCGATCTGCACGCTGTGGTCATTATTCGGGACTCCCTACACAAGCGACGCCCGCCGCACATTCCTGATACGAATTTCCACTGTCTTTCCGACCGCGCGCGCCGCTTTCATCAACGTATCAAGCTGGATCGACACATTGTCTGGATCTAGTATCCGGTCAAGGTGCGACCGGCTGGTCGCCATCTTTTGCGCCATCTTCACTTTTGTGAGGTTGGCGCCGGCCATGCTTTCTTCCAATTGTTCAGCAATGGCACGCTTGATCGCCTTGGCCTGCACTTGATCGAAGATGCCATCCTCCTTTAACAAGTCGTCAAAACTGCTGCCGCTATGCGGATTTTTTTTCGCCATGTTGCCACTCCTTGTATCGCGTTGAAGCCAATTCGACTTCGCTAGCGGGCGTCTTCTGTGTTTTCTTGATGAAACCATAAAGCAAAATCAAACTTGCCTGGTCAATCGCAAACAGCGTTCGTGCAATGCGATTGTCGAGCCTGGTTCGAATTTCCCAGATCGCGCCGCGCAAGTGGTCGACCCCCGGTTTACCGATCGGCCATTTGTATTGCACGTAGGCTATGTCTTCGCCGATCGCCTTGCGTTCCGACTTCGACAGGCTCAATAACCATGCCCGTACCGGCTCATTGCCGGTAGCGGAACGGTAGAAAAAAGCCTCAAGCTTTCCGCGCATATTTGCAATAGTACCTCAATGGGTACATATTGCCGAGGCCTTTGCCGGCATACCTACCAGCGCGGGCCGTAGCGCCGGTAAAATGGATCGTAGTGATAACCGCGACCCCAGCCGCCGCCAAAGCCTGGCCCCCACGGGCCGTATGCGAAGCCCCAGTTCCATTGGTCGTAACGCCGCTGTAGTGCCAGCCTGCGTTCGCGTTCAACTGCCAGTTGCGCCGCTGCCTGGGCATCGCGATCGGCCAACTGCGTGATCAGGGTGGCCTGGCGCGCCTTTTCCTGGGTTTCAACCATATGGTCGATCACTTTTTGGTTCACGCCATTGCGCGACAGCACCACGATTTGCGCGGGCGTCAAGGCATGAATCGTCGAGGTGGCCGTCAGGTGCGCGATGATCGCATCCGGTGCCGTGCCAGCCTGCGATAGCGCGACGATCTCGTCCAACGGCACCTTTGGGTTGGCTATCGGCTTGAGATTAGCCAATTGTTCGGGCGTCAGCCGCTGCACGGCCGCGGGTTGGGGGCCGGGCGAGGCACATGCCGTCAACAGAGCGGCTACAACAAGCGGGGCGAAACTGCGTGCCATTCGCATGGCGAACTCCAAATCCGGGTCGTGGTCAGGTTACAACGCTTGGACCGGCGGGCCGTGCACATGTTCCCTGCGGATTTGCGTGATTCTTGCCTCAGACCGCTGCCTTGAACGGGCTGTGATCGTTGAGTTCGTCGACATAGCGGTGGATGCCGGCGGATTCGCGCTTCAAAAAATCCTCGACCGCGTGCGCAAACTGCGGGTGCTTGAGCCAGTGCAGCGAGCGGGTTTCGACCGGCAGGAAGCCGCGCGCAAGCTTGTGTTCGCCCTGGGCGCCGCCTTCGAAGGTGGCGATCGCCTCGGCAATGCAGAATTCAAGCGGCTGGTAGTAACAAGTCTCGAAATGCAGGCCAGGCAGGTAACCCAAAGCGCCCCAGTAGCGGCCGTACAGGGTTTGCTTGTCGTGTATGCAAAGCGAAGCGCAAATGTCCTTGCCATCGAGGCTGCCGACTACCAGCAGCAGGTGCTGCGGCATGCTGCTTCCGATAGTTTCGAAGAATTCCAGGTTCAGGTAGGGCGTGGAATGATGCGCGCGGTAGGTGTGGCTGTAACAGCGGGTCCAGAAGCGCCACAGGTCGGGCGTGATGTCGGGCCCAAGCACCCAGCGGTAGGTGACGCCGGCGTCGCGCACTTTGCGGCGTTCCTGCTTGATCTTCTTGCGCTTGTCGTGCGACATGGTCGCCAGAAACGCATCGAAATCGGCGTATTCGCGGTTTTTCCAGTGAAATTGCACCGTGCGGCGCGGCATCATGCCGGCTGTTTCCAGCAACTGCGCTTCGTCGTCCTTGGGGAATAGCACGTGCAGCGACGAAACTTGGGCCGTTTTCGCCAGGTCCAGTGCGCCGGCAATCAGCGCTTCTTGCGTGCTTGCATCGGCGCCCAGCAGGCGCGGTGTAGTGCAGGGCGTGAAAGGAATCGCGCACAAAAGCTTGGGGTAATAGTCCAGGCCGTGGCGCTGGTAGGCGTCGGCCCAGGCCCAGTCGAACACATATTCGCCATAGGAATGCATCTTCACGTAGAGCGGCATGGCGCCGACCAGTTGGCCCTGTTTCTTAAGCGTCAGGTATTGCGGGGTCCAGCCGGCCTTCTCGCCGGCGCAGCCGGTTTCATGCATGGCATGCAGGAAAGCGTGCGACAGCAGCGGATGGTGGCCAGCCAATGCATCCCATTGCGCAGGGTCGACGTGGCGCAGGGTTTCAATGATCGAAAGGCTAGTCAAGTCTGGGGGAGAGCAGTGCGATAATTCCATGCAGTTCTGGTAGTTGAATTTCCGTCTCCCTTTTTTCTTCGATTATTTTCCCTTTTTTCTTCGATTGTAGCCTCATGCCCGTCAAGCTAGCCATCGCGCAGCTCAATTTCACCGTCGGCGACTTGGCCGGCAACAGCAAGCGCATCGCGGAGGCCGCGCGTAGCGCGCACGCAGCCGGCGCACAGGTGCTTTTGACGCCGGAACTGGCGCTCACCGGTTATCCGCCGGAAGATCTGGTGATGCGCCGCGCCTTCATGGAAGCCACCATGACGCACTTGCGCGCACTGGCCGTCGAACTGGCACCCTTGGCCGGGCTGCGGGTGGTGGTGGGCCATCCGTCGGGCGGTGATGATCGTACCCGCTCGATCACCATCCAGCAGCGTCACAACGCCGCCTCTGTGCTGGGTGACGGGCGGGTCATCGCCACCTATGCCAAGCGCGAGTTGCCGAATTACCAGGTGTTCGACGAAAAGCGCTATTTCACCCGCGGACGCGAAACCCTGGTGTTCGAAGCCGGCGGTATGCGTTTCGGCCTCCTGATTTGCGAAGATGCCTGGTTTCCACAGTCGGCGCGCGAGTCGAAGGAAGCCGGGGCACAGGCGCTGCTGGTGATCAACGCTTCTCCGTACCACATGGGCAAGAGCGGCGAACGGGTCGAGTGGATGCGCCGGCGTGTCAGCGAAACCGGATTGCCACTGGTATTCGCCCACAACGTCGGTGGCCAGGACGAGATCGTGTTCGACGGCAGTTCCTTCGCGCTCGATGGGCACGGAGCGCTGAAGGCGCGCCTGCCGATGTTCGAGGAGCGCTTAGACTATATCGAAATCGACGGTCGCGAGGTAAGCGGCAGTGAGATCGCGCCGGAGCCATCGATCGAGGCGCAGGTCTACGCCGCGCTCAAGCTGGGTGTCGCGGATTACGTCGGCAAGAACGGCTTTCCGGGCGCCCTGATCGGTATGTCCGGCGGCATCGATTCCGCGCTGACCCTGGCGATCGCCTGCGATGCGCTGGGGCCTGACCGTGTGCGCGCCGTGATGATGCCTTCGCAGTACACCGCCGACATTTCATGGATCGATTCGCGCGACATGGTCGAACGTCTTGGTGTGCGCTATGACGAGATCGCCATCAAGCCGATGTTCGATGCCTTCGAAGCCGCCCTGGCGCAGGATTTCAAGGGCATGAAACCCGACACCACCGAAGAGAACCTGCAGGCGAGGATCCGCGGCACGCTGCTGATGGCGCTCTCCAACAAGCACGGCTCGATCGTGCTCACCACCGGCAACAAGAGCGAGATGGCGGTCGGCTACTGCACCCTGTACGGCGACATGGCGGGCGGTTTCGCGGTCATCAAGGATCTCGCCAAGACTTGGGTCTACCGCCTGGCGGTGTATCGCAACACCCTATCGCAGGTGATTCCGCAGCGCATCATCACGCGCGCGCCTTCGGCTGAATTGCGCCCGGACCAGAAAGACCAGGACAGCCTGCCGCCCTACGATGCACTTGACGCCATCCTGGCTTTGTATGTCGAGGAAGACCGGAGCGTGGGCGAGATCGTTGCCGCCGGCTACGCGCGCGAAGATGTGGAAAAGGTGGTGCGCCTGATCCGCATTTCCGAATACAAGCGGCGTCAGTCGCCGGTGGGTGTACGGGTCACGCATCGCGCCTTCGGGCGCGACTGGCGCATGCCGATTGTCAACCGTTTCAGGGATTGAACCCCGCGCCGTGTGCTGTTGATATACTTCATCAGACAGGCCATTCCCAAGGAGACGCGATGAAAAAGATCGAGGCGGTGATCAAGCCGTTCAAGTTAGACGAAGTGCGCGAGGCGCTGTCCGAGGTCGGGGTAACCGGGTTGACGGTGACAGAGGTCAAGGGTTTCGGCCGGCAAAAGGGGCACACCGAGCTGTATCGCGGCGCGGAGTACGTGGTCGATTTCCTGCCCAAGGTGAAAGTCGAGGTGGTCAGCGCCGACAGCGACGTGCAAAACGTGCTCGACGCCATCATCAAGGCGGCGCGTACCGGCAAGATCGGCGACGGCAAGATTTTTGTGACCAGCGTTGAGCATGTGTTGCGCATCCGGACCGGCGAGACCGGTGAATCGGCAGTGTGAGCGCGGCGTCGCGCGCATCACACAAAACCCCGCACTGCGGGGTTTTTTTACGCCTCTCGGCGCATGGCGGCGGCCGGCAAGGCGTCGACCCGCGCATATTCCCCGTGCTTGAACAAGCTGGGGTCGGCCGCGAACGCACGCATCATGCCCAGCGCGTCCGCACCCCAGAACAATTCGCCTGCGAAATCGAAGGTCGGCACGCCGTACACGCCGCGCGCCAGCGCGCGCTCGGTATTGGCTGCGAGTTTCTGTTTTACCGCGGGGTCGGCGATCGCGGCCTGCCCATCGGCAACACCCAGCGCATGCGCCAGCGCGGCCAAGGTCGCGGGCGCGTTCACATCTTCGCCGCGCTTCCAGATGCAGTCGAAAATCGCCTCGACCGCGGCGCGCGTCGCGCCGGCGGCAAGCGCCAAGCGCAGTGCATGCAGCGGATTGAATGGATGGGCCGGCGGGAAGCGCATTTCGATGGCCGCTTCCCGCGCCAGCCATACGCACATGCGGTAGGTCTGGCGGCGCTTTTCCGCAATCTCGGCTGGCCCCTTGTGGCCGTGCGCCTTGAGGAGGCCGGCGAACAGCACCGGCACATACTCGATCTCGAGTGCGGCCGGCAATTGCCCGAACTGCTTGAAATGCAGGTAGGCGAAGGGGGATATGAAATCGAAATACCAGGTGGCGCGCATCGTTTCAAAGCCCGATGGTGGTGGCGCTGACCGAAGGCGAGCTTTGCTCCCAGATCGCATTGAAGCGATTGAGCCATGCGCGCGATTCGACCGCGTCATCCAGATAGACCGAGCCCCGGGCCTGCCGGCTGTGAGGCCGCCGCAGGCAATGGGCGTCGTCGCCGATCACCAGCGAATCGTCCAACTTGCGGATTTCCTCGTGGGTCTGGTGGATCGCGATGGCATGGCTGAACTGGCGCACCAGGCGCATCAGGCGCGGCGCGGCGCGCGTGATGACGGTCGTATCGTGCACCGCGATCATCAATCGGCTGGCGCGGCTTTTCAAAAGGAAGCTGCGCAACTGCTCTTCGCGCAGCGCCGTGCCCATGCCGTAGTCGGCCAGGGTCGGGTCGAACAGGCGCAGGGTGCGGCGCGTCTTGCCGATCACCTGATCTAAGGCCAGCGCGAATTCGGCCTTTGTGCTGATCAGGCGACGCTGCGGTTGACCCTCGATGACCACCGTTGTCGGCGGCGGTTCGGGTGGCGGTTTCCAGTTGGTGAAGTCAAGGTCAGTGTTGTCGGCGCTCATGGCGTCCTTCCCGTATGCAGCCAGCCGTGCGTGTACCAAGCATAAAGCAAACCAGTTTCCTCGGCATTCGCTGCGGGCAGCGATTCCAGGCAGCGCGCGTCGGCCAGTCGGCGCAGCAAGGCCGACGCCGGCAGCACGGCCTCACCGTTGATGTAAAGCGAGTTCGCGCGATGCAGCATGCGAGTCTTTGAATCCAGCCGCACACCCAGGCCGGCGATCGTACGCGCGAATCCGGCCTTGCCAAGTGGCGCCGCGGGCGCGTCGAAAAACACGTTCGCCTTGGGCTCGCTCAGGTAAACACCGAGAAACCCGGCGACTTCCTCGCGCCTCGGTTGCACCCGGCCAATCAGGCGCATGGCCTGTGCCACATAGGAATCGTCGATCAGCGCGCTTGCGCGCGCCGGCCGCAAATCGGGGTCGGCATACATGCCGCTGCGCAGGATCGTGTCCGCAAGATGCTCCAGCAGGCCACGCGCCAGTTCCTGTGCCGAAGGCGCACGAAAGCCGATCGACCAGGTCATGCATTCACCCAGGGCCACGCCTTCATGGGCGCAACCTGGCGGCAGGTACAGCATGTCGCCGGGTTCGAGCACGAATTCATGCTCGGGCTGAAACTTGCGCAGGATCTTCAGGGGCGCGCCCGTCACCAGGCTGCGATCGGTCTGCATCGAAATGCGCCAGCGGCGGCGCCCCTTAGCCTGCAGCAGGAACACATCGTAGGAATCGAAATGCGGGCCGACGCCGCCGCCATCACTGGCCCAGGAAATCATCAGATCGTCTTGGCGTGCGGCCGGGATGAAGGCGAAGCGCCGCAGAAGTTCGTCAGCCGCAGCGTGGTGCAGGTTGACGCCCTGCACCAAAAGCGTCCATGGATACGCCTTCCGCGTGCGCAGCTCGCGGGCCGAAAAAGGGCCCTGTTCGAGCGTCCAGCGCCGCCCGCTGCGTGCCACGCGGCGGCTTTCCACCGTGTCGCGCGCGGCCAGGGCGAACAATTCGGCCTTCGATACAAGCGGCGCCTGCATGGCGGGAATCGCGCGCCGGATCAGGAGCGGCTTCTTGTGCCAGAAGAGTTTGAGGAAACGATCTGGTGAATAGCCGCCCAAAAGTTGCGAAATATCGCTTGGCAATTCGTTTTTCATGTGGCTATTATAGGAACACGGAATCAAAAACTTCAGGAGTTGCTTACCATCCCTTTTTGAATTGAACCGGCGTCCGCTCAGGCCTTGTCTGAGGCGACCGCCCACGCAGGAGTCAAGACATGCTCAACGCAGGACAGTCCGCCCCGAAGTTCCGCTTGGCCGATGCCGACATGGCCATGGTCGATATCGCCAAGCTGCGCGGCAAGCGCAACGTGGTGCTGTATTTTTACGACAAGGACAACCTGCCGGGCAGCACCATGGAAGCCATCGAGTTCTCCGATCTCGACGCCGACTTCCGCCGCTGCAACTGCATCGTGCTGGGGGTTTCGCCGGATGACTGGCTAAGCCATGCCGAATTCCGCGATCGCCACGGGCTCACCGTGACCCTGCTGGCGGATCCCGAATGCGAAGTCTGTCGCCAGTACGATGTGGTGCGGGTGGGTGAGCAGGCGGCAAATGGTCGGCCGCATGTGTTGCGCTCCACCTTCATCATCGATCGTCTGGGCAAGGTGCGGCACGCGCTCTACGGTGTCAGCCCCAAGGGCCACGCCAACGAGATTCTCAACCTGGTCAAGTCATTGCCGCACTAGGTGCTTCTCCAAACTTGAAAGCTTGCGCATGAACATCGGCCGCGATTCGGTCGTCTCGATTTCCTACACACTGTTCGACGCCCAGGGCGAACTGATCGAGGAGACCGACAAACCGCTCGCCTATTTGCACGGCGGCTACGGCAACATCTTCCCCTTGGTCGAGCAGGCGCTACAGGGAAAGTCGACCGGCGCTGCCGCCAGCGTCAAGCTCGAACCGGAAGACGCCTTCGGCGACTACGACGAACAATTGCTGCGCGTCGAGGCACGCGACCTGTTTCCCGACGTGCTCGAGATCGGCATGCAGTTCGAAGGCATACCCGGCGAAGAAGTCGATGCCGATACCGATATTTTCAGCGTCACCGACATCGCCGACGGCAAAGTCGTGCTCGATGCCAACCACCCGTTAGCCGGCATGGCGCTGGTGTTCGAATGCAAGGTGGTGGACGTGCGCGCGGCGACGGCCGAGGAAATCACCCATCGCCATGTGCATGGGGCGGGCGGCCACCAGCACTGAACGCGGCGTTGCGACCGCGCATCAAGGACTGGTGTTTACTATCAGGGGCTGCGCACGAAACGCCGTGCGCTGAAGCGAAACAGCGCCGGGTGCTGCGGATCGATACTGACCTTGATCCAGCCCAGGCCCGGCGAGCCAAAGGTTTCCACCCGCGTCACATTGGTAAGTGTGTTGCCTTCGCCGTCCTTCACCGGCTGGTCGATGCGATAGGAATGGGTGTCGCCGTGCACCAGCACCACCGGACGGCCGAAGGCTTGGGCTTCGCGCGCCAGTTGCGCCTTGAACTGCGCATAGCCATCGCGAAACCCCGGGCGCGTGCCCGCTTTGCGTGCCTCGTCGCCCTCGAAATCGGGGTTGGCCTGGATCACCAGCATGAGTCCCGCCAGCTTGTTTGCGCGCGCGTGCGTGAAGGCGGCCTCGAGCCAGGCCGTATTGGCCTTCAGACGCGCATGAAACTCATGATTGTCGCCGCGGTTCTTCCAGTTGTTGTTGCTGCCCGGAATGTTGAGTCCGACCAGCAACACGCCCTCGAATTCCCAACGCACGTTTTCACGCCAGGCCGCGAATTGCGGTTGCAG
>JAYVWK010000051.1:0-4914 GCA_043786185.1 Burkholderiales bacterium | reverse complement strand
GCGATGTTCCGCGGAAAATCGGCGCAATTGAAAGGGGAGATCGTCGCTGCGTGAGCACGAAAAAAAGCCGTGCATATCGATAAATACCGCACGCCATGCGACGAAGTATATGGCGCTTTGGCGAAGTTGCGGCATGACAAGGTGCAACGGCCCTCCTGGCGGCACCACTTCCGATCGCGGTTTTCGGCAACCAGTCTTGCCATGGCGGGACGTCAGCCCTCAGAATTTCTTGAATACAGTCGCTGCCGCCAGTCCGAGGTTGCCAAGACTGGTATGGCAGTACACCCCCGAGCGCCGCATGCCCATCACCCGGCCGGCAAGACCTTGCTGACGTGCACGCTCGAATTCCTCCAGCACCGCCTGATTCTCAGGTGTCAGGTGATGGCGAATTCTTTGCAGGGCGGCGAGATTGCGCCCATTCATGCTTCTGAAACGGCCGGCCAAGAGTTTGCGGGCACGCTGGTACCTTCCTGACAGACTCGCATTCGAACCCACCAGGTTCTCGCCATGTTGCCGGTAGCCCACCGTCGGCCGCGGGTCATAGAACACGTTGCCGCCGCAGCCCGTGACGACCATGTATGCCCACCAGTCGTGCGTTTGCACGTCGATATCGCAACCTGCCTCCATCAACAAGGAACGCGCCGCCGCATTGAACATCATCGTGTTGCCGCCGGCGATGCTCTGCACCAGCGCATTCCTGAACGTGACCGGGCGCTGGAACAAGGGGGAGTGGCCAACTGGCTTGTCGTGTTCGTCGATCAATCGCGTGCGCGCGCAATACAGCGCCGGAACACTTGCCGGCGTCCGCTCCAGCCAATTAGCGGCGGTCGCGAGCTTGTCCGCATCCCAAACGTCATCCTGGTCGGCGAAGGCGAAGTACCGTGCCGCGATATCCGGCGCGCAGGCAAGGGAAAGGAAGTTGGCACGAAACCCTTGCCCAGGCCCCACACGCACAGATAACCGTTCGTCGCCCCATTTATTCCGATACGCTCCCAGGATTTCCAAAGTCTGGTCAGTTGAGCGATCATCGGATACCCAAAGTGACCAATCGCTTCGGGATTGCATGCGGATGGAGTCAAGCTGGGGAGCGAGAAACCTCTGCCCCTGATGTGTGCAAAGCAGAATGGCGATGCCCGTACCTAGCGAACTTGGCAGGTTATTGCGGGGAATTGGAGCGTTCATGTATGGGTTTGTAATGACAGTCGAATTTTGACGTGTTGCTGTAGCGGAATCAAGTATTGACGCAAACGAAGTATGCGCGGCGCGATCGCGGCGCATACTCCCAAACATTCGGGCGCGATCTCGCGATTTGGAGTCGCCCTGCAAAAGGAGTGAAAAAATGAAACTGACAGCATCCGCCGCCTTTATGGCAATGGCCGCAGGTTTTCTTTTCGCGCAACCGGCCATCGGCATCGCACAGGACGCGGGGTCGATCCAGCAGATCTCCGGAAGCGTCAGCATCCTTGGCGCCGACCGGACAACCCGCAAAGCCGGCCAGCGCGACAGGATCCAGTCAGGCGATACCATTACAACCGACGCGCGCAGCGAAGCATTGGTCAAGATGGCGGACAACTCCACAGTGCTATTGCGTCCCAACACGCAGTTCCAGTTTACGGATTTCAAGTTCGAACAAAAACCTACCGATACCTCGATCGTCTCGATTCTCCGAGGCACCGCGCGCCTGGTTTCAGGTTTGATCGGCAATAGATCCCCGTCACAGGTCGCGGTGCGTGCCTCGACCGCGACAATTGGGATTCGCGGTACCGATTTCGAGGTTTCCGTCGTTGCCGAGGACACCAGCGACGCACGCGCGGGCGTCTACAACTACGTTCATGACGGGGCCACCAACGTGCAGATCGCCAGCGGCCAAGCGCTTGACGTGCGCAAACAGCAAACCGCTTTCGCTCCGCAAAATCCCAGGCCGGGCGAAGATGCCCTGCAGCTGCTCCGTGAAACCCCGATTTTTCTGCAGCAAGGTGGCGGTCTCGACGCCTTGATCCAGTCGATCATCATCATGCCGCCGCCGATGATTTTGCGTTAGGAAAACGCCGGAAAAGTCCCTGAAATACGGATTGCCGAACAAAGAGTCTTTTCGATTCAACATCTTGCAAGAACGGCTTTCTCAACCTGCGGATTTGTTCAGTGTTTCCTTAGGCCATCGGGTTCGGCCGTCCGCGCGAGCCTCGCGCTCGACGCCAGGGTGATACGGATGGACAGCGGCCTGCAGCAGGCCTTGACCAGCGTGGCGGGCGTTTCGGTCGGTTTCACGCTGATGGTGGTGAGCGGAATGATCGGCGCCCTCAACGTCATCGACGAGTTGGCGGGCGGAGTCGCGATGCTGGTGCTGTACGCCTACCCGGTGTTCGCCACCCTGTTCACCATTTATCGGCGCATCGTGGTCCACACGCTGGATCCGGGCCTTCCCGATGTCGCATATTTGCTCCATCTAGTCTACAAGCAGCTGGGGCGTCGGCTGGCCGGCTCGCCCCTTACGGACCCGCGGGCGCGGCGCAACGCACTGAGGTCGCCCTATCTCTGGCTGATCACCTCGATGGGGGTGTTGTCGACAGTGCCGTTTTGGAACCGGGCGGTTCCCTTGATGATGGGCGCGCTGTGCTTTGCGGCGCTCTACGTATTCGGCTATGCGCGCCTGGCCCGGTTTCGTTCACCGGCCGGGCTGATTGTGCGGCGAGGGCGCGCCTCGGGGCACGAATGAGCGGCAATGCACGCGACGGGCAGGAGTTGCAGCGCCTGGTATGCGGCGCGTCCCTGATTGTGCTGCTCGCGGCGTTGCCGGTCGCGATGTCGCTGTCCACCCCGCGCGGCTTTGTGCTGATCAAGTTCGCAGCCGGCCTGCCGCTGGCCTGCCTGGCCGCCATTGCTGCGGCATGGGTGTGGTGGGGCCGCCGAGATGCGCGGTCGCTGACGCCGCAGCCGGGCCTGATTGCGTTTGCGGGATTCGGCCTGGCCGCCTGCGTGGTGATGTCGGCGGCGCAGGCCGAGTCGTGGCAGCAGGCGTTGCTGGGCGGGTATTTCCGGCTCGAGGGCGCGCTTGCCTGGCTGGCTTACCTTGCGACGTTCTTCGCGACCTGCACCTGGATACGCTCGGGGGGCGGGTCGCGGCCCTTGATTGACGCGATGCTGGTTGCGAGCATCGCGCCGGCATGCTACGCGATCGAGCAGCGATTTGGGCTGGACTTCGTGACATACGGGTATGGGGACCCGGCGCGGAGTTCGGGCACCCTGGGCAATCCCATGTTCCTTGGAGCTTTTCTGGCCATGTGCATTCCGCTCGTCCTGGTGCGGATCGGCATGGCCGGCACTACGACCTCGTCGCGCTGGATGCTCGGGGCCATCGGCGCTATGCAACTGGGCGGCGTGTTGGCCTCGGGCAGCCGGGGTCCGCTAGTCGGATTGTGGGCTGCGCTGGTATTCCTGGCGTGCGTCCGGGCCCACGGTCGGGGCGGCCGCATGTGGATCGCCGGACTGGTGGGCGCGACCGTCGCCGCTGCGGCCTTTCTGGCCGCCATCAACACGTCCGATAGCGGTCGCGCTTTCGCCAAGGGCACGCCGGCGCTCGCGCGCCTGGTGTACGACCCGCAGGGTGCCGACCCGGCGTCGAGAAGCATTCACGCAAGGCTGGCGGTTTGGACGGCGGCGGAAGCGGCGCTGCGCGAGGCATCGGCATGGCGCCTCGTGACCGGGTACGGCCCGGACGTCGCGCACGAGCACTACTACGCTTTCGTGCCGGCAGCAAAGGTGCGGGCCGAGGATTTTCGCCGCGAGCAAGTGTTCGACCGCGTCCATGCCGACCTGCTCGACACTTGGGCGGCGCTCGGACTGGCGGGCCTTGCGGCTATCGGCGCCCTGTTCGCGGCCGCGTTGCATGGGGTGGCGCGGCGGGTATTCGGCTGCAGTGCGCGGGTGGCATGGGCTTCCCTCGCAGCCGCTGCTGGGGGCGCGGTTCTCGCGTGGCTCGCCGGTGCGGCCGCCGGGGCGGGGGCGGCGCGCTGGCCGTTGGCCGGAATCGGGTGGGTCGCCGGTTGGCTTGCCGCCATCGCCGTGGTTGCCTGGCGCGGCAGGGCGGGACAGGCACTGCCGGCGCGAGATGACCGCTTGCTGGCGGCCGGCGCGGGCGCGGCCCTCATCGCGTTCTGGATCGATGGCCAGGTCGGGCTGCCGGTGTTCGTCACCCGCCTGTGCTTTTTCGTTCTCCTGGCGGTTGCGATCACGCCGGCGCAGCAGAGGCCTGAAGCGAGCGACGCGCCGGCGGATCGCCTGCTTGCGCAGGCAGCGTGGGTCGTGGCTTGCGCGGCCGCGTTGCTTAGTTTCATTCCCGCGTTCGGCGTGGGGCGGGACGACGGGCTGCAAGCGGCCCACCTGGCCCGGGCGCTGCCTGTCCTGGCGCTGCTCGTATTGGGTCGATGCCTCGGCAGCCCCGAGCGTTTCCAAGGGAGCGCTCGGGCGGCTCTCAAGCTTGCGGTGCTTCTTGGCGTGGTCGCGGTACTGGCGGTGCTGCGTTACCACGTTGCGCTCCCCGCGACGGCGAGCGACTGGCTTCACACCCGGTCGGCGGTCGACGCGGCGCTGCCGGCGTTGCTTTGGCTATGCCCGTTCGCATTGACCTGGGTGGCCTGGCGCGCCAGCGCCGAGCGGCACGGCGGGCCTATCGCCGGCTTCGTGCTGGCCGCGATGCTCGGCGTGCTTGTGACCGCCTGGCCGGCGTGGCGCCTGATGGTGGCAAGCGTTGCCCACGCGGGCTTTACGCTGGTCGATCGCCGTGAAACCGAGACCCGTATCGACCTGCAGCGTGCGGCTGTCGATGCGGCACCGTGGGAATGGCAGCACCGCTACGGCCTGGTCGACGAGGCGCTACCGGCGGCGCTGAACGAGGTGTTGGCAGGCCTCTCGACA
>JAYVWK010000050.1:0-7156 GCA_043786185.1 Burkholderiales bacterium | reverse complement strand
TTCGCGCGGCGTGCCGGCCGGCGCGAAAAAGCCGTACCAGGCGCCGATATCCATGTCTTTCGCGCCGACTTCAATGAAGGTCGGCACCTCGGGCAGCAGCGGCGAGCGCTTGTCGCCCGAGATCGCCAGCACCTTGACCCGGCCTGACTTGATGAAGCCTTGCACCGTAGGAATCGCCGGGAAGGTGAATACCACCTGGCCGCCGATCACGTCCGCCACCGCCGGTGCCGAGCCCTTGTAGGGCACATGCACAATGTCGGTCGCGTAGAGCTTCTTGTACATCTCGCCCATCAGGTGTGCCTGGCTGCCCACGCCGTAGGAGCCATAGCTGATGCTGCCCGACTTCGACTTGGTCCAGGCCACCAGCTCGGCGAAATTGTTGACCGGCAGGCTGGCCGCCACCACCAGTGCCAGGTTCAGGTAGGCCACGGTGGCAACCGGCACGAAGTCGCGCGCCATGTTGTAAGGCAGGGTGGTGAACAACGCCGGGTTGAGCACGAAGGTGGCGTCGTTGGTGAACATCAATGTATAGCCATCGGCCGGCGCCTTGGCCACCGCTTCGGCGCCGATGCCGGTGTTGGCGCCGGGGCGGTTATCGACCAGCACCTGTTGCCCGAGGATCTCGCCCAAGCGCTGCGCCACCACCCGCCCCATGATGTCGGTGGCGCCGCCAGGCGCATAGGGCACGATCACGCGGATCGGCTTGTTCGGAAAGGCCTGCGCCAGTGCCTGACCGGCCGGCATTGCGAGCGACAGCGCGGCAATCGCCAAAATCTTCCATACTCGCATCATGATCATCTTTCCATTCGGTTTTACTGCGGAGCACTGCATTTGGGTCAGCAGCACATTTCAATCCAGCCTATTTCGCGCTGCGCATGCCGCGCGCATCAATTGATCGGCACGCCTTCGAGCGTGATGCGGTGCATCAGGCGGCGCTCGCCGTGATAGTCATTGATCGCCAGATGCCAGGTCGCGCGGTTGTCCCAAAAAGCGATCGAGCCGGCCTGCCACGAAAAACGCGTCTGAAATTCCGGCCTGGACGCATGCTGGTAAAGGTAGCCAAGCAGCGGCTCGCTCTCGGCCGCGGTCCAGCCCTCGAAATGGGTCGTGAAGCCGGGATTGACGTACAAGAGCTTGCGGCCGGTCTGCGGATGGCGGATCACCACCGGGTGGATCGCATCCTGGGTGGCTGCCTCGGCGTTGCCAAGACGATCACCGGAATTCTTGCGGTATGCGGCTTCGGCGCCGAACACATGGCGGCTGGAATGCACCGCGCGCATGCTCTCCAATGTGCGCTTGAGGCCGTCCGACAAGGCGTCGAATGCCAGGCCCATGCTGGCGAACATGGTGTCGCCACTATTGGGCGGCACCTCGCGTGCCAGCAGGATCGACCCCAGCGCGGGCACTTGGTCGTAGCTGTGGTCGGTATGCCAGGCGCCGCCGATGTTGGTCTTCTGTTCCGGTTCCTTGCGCACCTCGGCGATTTGCGGATAGCCGGGCACCGCCTTGAAGAAGCGGTTGATGTTGATCACCCCGATGCGGCTGGCGAAGGCGATGTGCTGTTCGGGTGTGATGTTCTGGTCGCGCAGGAAGATCACGCCATGTTCGTCGAATGCCGCGCGCATCACTGCAAGCTCGCTGTCTGTCAGCGGCTGCGACAGATCGACGCCGACAATCTGCGCGCCCACCGCGCCCGAAGTCGGCTGCACTTCGATTCCGCTGTTGCTCATCGTGACTCCTCGTTTGTGTTGTGGATCGCAGCTCACCCGCAAGCATAACGCCAATGCAACAAGCGCACGAGCGGCTGCAGCGCCGCTGCGGAAACCTCTCGCCACGCATGGGTCAGGGCATGGACGCTGCGGCGCTGCGCACCGGCAGCGGCAGGCGCAGCGCCAGCAGCGCCCCCAGCACATTGATGGCAGCCGCGATCATCACCACCGCGACATAGCCCTGGGTGCGGTCGTAAAGCCAGCCCGCCAGCACCGGCAGGCTGATCGCAGCGATGCACCAGGCGATATACATGCGGCTGGCGATGTGGCCGAACAGATTGCGGTGCCAGTAGCGCGGAATCACCCCGGCGGTCAGGCCGGAGATCACGCCATAGCCCATGCCGATCATCGCCAGGCCCAGCACCGATACCAGAGGTCCCGGCCAAATGGTGAGAATCAGCGCGCCGGTCAGCGACCACAGGTGCGCAGCGCAAGCCACATGCGGCGCCGCGAAGCGGTCCACCAGGGCCCCGCCGCCAACACGCATTGCAGCAATCGCGCCGGTGATCAGAGTGGTGGCGCCTAGCGCCAACGCGGTTTTTCCGCCATAGGCCTGCACAATCCCCGCAGCCTGGCTCAATACCGTCAGGCCGGCCGCAGCGGCAAGAAAAAACACCGTGAACAGGCACCAAAACACACCGCGCTGGCCGGAGTCCGCACGTGCCACAGGCGCCACCGGGTCATGCATGCGGATGCCTGCACTGCGCAGTATCAGCGCGGCGATCACCGCGGTCACCAGCACCGTCACGGCCAATCCGGCCAGGGTGGCCCGCAGGCCGTGCGCCAGGATGGCCCAGCCGAATACCGGCGCGCCAATCATCGCGCCCAGCGGATACAGGCTCACCAAGTAGCCGTTGATAAGGCCACTGGTGGTAGCCGAGGCCTGGTTGACGGCCTGCTGCATGACAATGAAGCAGATGCCGCCGCCAATGCCGAACAGAACGCCATAACCGAGTGCCAACTGGGAAAAGCCCGTGGCGCGTGAGGTACAGACGAGGCCGGCCGCACTGCCTACACCGCATGCCAGCACCAGGAGCACCGGCGACAGCGATCGATAAAGTCGCGGCGCCAGGTTCATGCCGGCGGTCAGGCTGATGGTCGCCAGTGCGAACACCAGCGTCATCTCGGCACGGCTGATGGCGAGCAAGGCCTCCATCGGCTTCAAGAACACGCTGAACGCATAGACGGTGCCGAACGGCAGGTTCAGCACCGTCGCTGCGATCAGCGCGCTAGTCTTCTTTTGAGGCGGGTCGAGGGGCATCGTGGGTCGAACGCAGGGCTTGGGTGAATGCGCTCGCAGGCAGGCACGGCGAACCCGCCCCCGGTACGCGGCTAGCCAAGCTCCTTGCGCACAATCGCCGCACCATCGGCCAGCGCCTTCAACTTGCCGAACGCGGTAGCCCGCGACAGATACTTCATGCCGCAATCCGGCGCCGGAATCAGGCGCTCCGCACTCACATGCTTCAAGCCATTGCGGATGCGTGCCGCGACATCCTGCGCGCTTTCGATGGCCGGGCTGCCCAAATCGATCACGCCCAGCAGGATCTTCTTGTTCGACAAGTCCTTGAGCATGCCCAGGTCAAGCGCCGGCTGCGCGCACTCGATCGAAATCTGCTCGGCCACGCTGTCGGCCAGTTGCGTGAGAAACGAGTAGCCGCTGGGCTTCTGCCCCGGCACCACCGCCGCGTAGCCGAAACACAGGTGCACCACTGTCGATACGCTCACGCCTTCCAGCGCGCGATTGATCGCCTTGACGGCGAAGCGCTTGGCGTTCTCCGGATCATTGCGCAGCCACGGCTCATCGAGCTGGATTACATCCGCACCGGCGGCGGCCAGGTCGCGCACTTCGGCATTGACGGCTTCGGCGAACCCCATGGCCATCGCTTCAAGATCGCCGTAGTGCTCGTCATGCGCCTGCTGCGCCATGGTGAACGGCCCTGGCAAGGTGATCTTGATCTTGCGGTCGGTGTTGGCGCGCAGGAACATGAGGTCGCGCAACTCGACCGCCTGGCGCCGGCGGATCGGCCCGGTGACGCGCGGCACGCGGGTTTCACGCCCGGCCTTGCTTACGATCAGCGCCGGCTTGTCGGCATCCACGCCTTCGAGTGCGGCGACGAAATAGTTGGAATAGCTCTCGCGGCGCATCTCGCCATCGGTGATGATGTCGATGCCGGCACGCTCCATGTCGCGAATCGCCAGGATGGTGGCATCGTCCTGCGCCTCGCCCAGGCGTTCGGCCGGGATGCGCCACATTTCATGCATGTTCACGCGCGGCACCACCTTGGAAAGCATGGCGCGATCGATCAGCCAGTCGGGTTGCGGATAGCTGCCGACCACGGTGGTCGGTAACAGGGTGTTGCTCATCAACTCAAGTCCTTGTCGGTAGGTTTCATGGCAGTCGCCGCGGCCCGCGTGTGGGCGGACAGCGTGACTTTAGTCGAACTTGATGCTCGCATCCTTGATGGTCTTGGCGGCCCTGGCGATTTCGGCGCGCACAAATGTGGCGAATTCCTCGCTGCCGCCGCCGGTAGGCTCGCCGCCGGAATTGATGATCTTCTCGCGAATATCAGGGGCGCTGATGGCGCGATTTGTATCGGCGTTGATCTTCGCAATCACCTCGCGCGGTGTGGCGGCCGGCGCGAACAGGCCATACCAGTTGGTGGCCACGAACCCGGGCACGCCGGATTCGGAGATCGTCGGCACATCCGGCAGTTGCACCGTGCGCTTGGGCGTGCCCACCGCGATGGCTTTCAGGCGCCCGCCCTTGATGTGCTGCAGCACCGTGGGCATGGTGTCGAGATTCATGTCGACCTGGCCGGCGATCAGGTCGATCACCGCCTGGCCGCTGCCCTTGTAGGGAATATGCTGCAAGTCGGCACCGGTCAGGAACTTGAAGGTCTCGGTCGACATGTGCTGCACGCTGCCATTGCCGGAGGACGCATAGCGCAATTGCCTGATCTTGCTCTGCGCGATCAGCGTCTTCACGTCATTGATCGGCACGCCGTTGTGCAGCGTCAGCACCAGCGCCACCTGCGACACCGGAACCACCGGCGCGAAATCCTTTTGCTGGTCGTAGGGCAGCTTGGGGAAGGCCTGTTGCGCCACCACGTTCGAATTGGGCAGGCCCATGAGCAGCGTGTAGCCGTCCGGGGCCGATTTCGCCACCAGGTCGGCCGCGATGGTGCCACTGGCGCCGGCACGGTTTTCGACAATCACCTGCTGGCCCCAGTATTCCGACAACTTCACCACCAGAATGCGCGCGGTGATGTCGGTGCCGCCACCGGGCGGGAAGCCGGCCAGAATGCGCACCGGTCGCGTCGGGTAGGTCTGGGCGATTGCGGCTTGCGCCAACACGCCGCTTGCCGCGGCAATCAATGATAGGCACGCAATGGCACGCACAAGTTCACGCATGAAGTCTCCCTTTTTCCAGCTGCCATTCCTGGCAGCCTGTTTGCAGTACGGTATCAGAACCCGGATTTTCGCATGTCGCGCCGGCTGCGAAGCGCGGGACAACGACGATTCATCGCTGCGTTTTGCACCAGCCGCAAACCGGCAGGCGACAATCCGCGGCGCGCATACACTAAGGCCTTCAAATGCTTAGGCTTCAGCGATGACCACCCCGCACCCATTGGATCAATCACTGGCGCTTGAAGCGCGCGGCGATCATCTCTGGCATTCACCGTCCAGCCCCCTGTATTGGAATGCCATCGGGCCCTTCGGCGGCTGGATCGGCGCCATGCTGCTGCACGCGGTGTTGAGTGAGCCGCAAGCGCGCGGCGATCCGGTGGCGCTGCAGGCGCAGTTCATCGGGCCGCTGCGACAGGCGCCCTTCCTGCTGCGCACATCCTGCATACGCCAGAACCGCACCACCGCCTTCTGGCGCAGCGAAATCCTGCAGGCGAGTGACGATGGCGCTGCCGTAGCGGTGTGCGCGCACGCCAGCGTGACGCTCTCGGACTGGCGCGACACTTTCACGCTGGCCGACGCGCGCATGCCACAGGCGCCGCCGGCCGACGCGTTGCCGCCGCCACCGCCGCGCCGCACTCGTACCCCCGCCTTCATCGCGCGCTACGACTACCGCATGGTGACCGGGCCGATGCTTGCCGCTGCTGACAACATGAATTCGATGCTGTGGCTGCGCGACGCCGAACCACGGGTGCTCGATGCGCTGGCCGTGAGCGCACTGTGCGATGCGCCGTTTCCCTCGCTCTGGCTGCGCCGCACCGAACCGGTCATGATCACCACCCTGGTCTACAACATTTTTTTCCGCGCCTCGCGCCAAGGCCTGGCCACGGCGGGGTCCCGCCATGTTCTGGCCGACTCGTGTTGCGATGTGGGTAGCGCCGGCTTCTACGACCAGAATACAAATATCTGGAGCGACGGCGGGCAGTTGCTGGCGCAGACCCAGCAACTGGCCTGGTTCGCCGACAAACCTT
Source organism: Burkholderiales bacterium (assembly GCA_043786185.1). Classification (GTDB taxonomy): domain Bacteria; phylum Pseudomonadota; class Gammaproteobacteria; order Burkholderiales; family JAEUOS01; genus JAEUOS01. The sequence goes on along the minus strand of JAYVWK010000050.1, from coordinate 951 downwards.
TGCGCCCGCTCTGACTCGCCGACCCGATGGCGCGATATCCCGCGACCCGCCGCGCAAATTCCGGAAAATAGGCATGTCGCAACCCAGGCAGATCGCGGATCCCTCGCCGCAGCCGCCGCATTGGGCGCTATGGCAACTCGGCTTTCGCCCCTTCTATCTGGCCGCCAGCAGCTTCGCAGCCCTCTCGGTTGGCCTGTGGACCGCGCAGCATGCAGGCTGGCTCGACCAGGCGTATCTGGCAGGCGCGGTCTGGCATGCCCACGAAATGCTGTTTGGCTTCGCACTCGCGGTAGTGGTCGGATTCCTTCTGACCGCCGGGCAGAACTGGGCAGGCCGGCCAACGGCCAGCGGGCCCAGGCTCAAGGCGCTGGTGCTGCTGTGGCTGGCCGGCCGGGTGCTGGTGCTGAGCCCTTTCAGCTGGGCAGCGGCGATCGTCAATGTGGCGTTCCCGCTTGCCGCCGCGCTCGCGCTGGCGCTACCGTTCATTGCCGCGGGCAACCGGCGCAACTACTTTTTTGTCGCCCTGCTCGTTGTCCTGGGCATGGCCTCGGGGGCGGTGCATCTGGCGCAACTCGATATGCTGCGCATGCCGGACTGGCTCGGCATTCGCGTCGGCCTCGATATTGTGCTGTTCATCATCGCGGTCATGGCCGGCCGGGTGATCCCGATGTTCACCAACAACGGTGTCGCCGGCGCTGGCGCCACGCGCCATACGGCAATCGAAAAATTGGCGCTGGGCGCGGTGCTGGTGCTGCTGGCGGCTGACTGCCTGCAATTGCAGGGCGCGCCGATGATTGCCGTGACCGCGATCGCCGCCTGCGCGCATGCCGCGCGCCTGGCCCTGTGGCGCCCCTGGAAAACCTGGCGTGTGCCGATCGTATGGGTGCTGCATGCCGCCTACCTGTGGATCCCGCTGCACCTGGCCCTGCGCGCCCTGGCCGAAACGGGCTG
>JAYVWK010000049.1:0-22639 GCA_043786185.1 Burkholderiales bacterium | reverse complement strand
CCGGCCGCGGTCGGCGCCATACTGGCCGGTGCGGCCTGGGCCGATGTCGACACCGGCGCGGCCAGCGGCATTGCAGTGGTCGCCGCCAGCGGCGGCGGTGCCTGGCAATATTCCACCGACGCACTCACCTGGAACGGGGTAGGTGCGGTTTCTTCAACCAACGCGCTGTTGCTCGCATCCACCAGCCAGGTACGCTATGTGGCCGGCAGCGGCGCGACCAGTGCCGGCATGACCTTCGTCGCCTGGGATCAAAGCAGCGGGTCTGCATCGACCAACAGCACGCCCGTGTATGCGACAGCGAGCGCCGGCGGCGGTGGCAGCGCCTATTCCTTGGCACAGGCCAACGTGTCGCTGGCCGTCACCGTGGCGCCATTGACGCCCGTGGTACCCGTGGTGGTATCACCGCCCGGCGCGCTGCCCGCCGACCCGGTGGTGACGCCACAGCCCACGCCGCCAGCCTCACCGTCTGCGACACCGCCCGCCGCGACCGCCCCCTCCCCCGCCAGCGCCGCCGCGCCTGCTGCGCCCAGCACGCCCGCCAGCGCGCCCGCCGGCTCGCCATTGGCCGAGGCTGCCATCGCGCTGGAACAGGCGATCACCCAGGGGGTGCTTACCCAAACGCTTTCGTCCATCAGCCTGCCACCGTTGAAACTGGTGGCAAACGAGGCGCCACGCTCACTGGTGGCCGGCGCGCCACTGATCAATGAGTGGGACTTCGCGAGCCTCGATTTCAGGTGGGACGCCCTGCTGCGCGCCCCGGCCGCATCGGCTTCGACTTCCTGGGCGCCACCGGGCGCGGTGTTGTCAGCCGATCTCGACGCCGCCAGTGAAGACGCGACGCAAGCGAACGACAAGCGGCGCCTGTTGAGCTTCGAGAACAGCGTCAAGTTCGGCAGCACGGCCGCTACCGCCGGCCTGGTCGCCTGGGCTCTGCGTGGCGCCGGCTTGGCCAGCAGCCTGTTGATTTCAATGCCGGCCTGGCGCCACCTCGACCCGATCCCGGTGTTGAGCGCGGACGAGGCCAAGCCCGATTGGGAGCGCGACTCCGATGACGAGAAACGCCGTGCCGAGGACGACGCCAGCGGCGAAGCCGCTGTCGCCGACCTCCTGCGCCGCGAATCCGCATGACCACACCTTGACTCCAAGCGAGGACCAAGCATGAGTACCTTGTCACTTTCCCGGTTGCGTGGCCTGCGCCTGCGCGACCTGTCGCTGCCGCGCTTAGCCCCGGCCACACGCATCGCCGCCGGCCTGATCGCCTTGATCATGTCTTCCCTGCTGCTGCTCGACATCGCGGTCGGCCTGATTCCCGATCGCGAGGCCGAGCTGTTGCAGTCGCGCAAGCAGAGCGCCGAGGGCATGGCGGTGCTGATGGCGCAATTGCTGGGCAACCACGACCAGCAGGCGGTGGCGCGCGCCTTGCGCGAGGTGGTCGCGCGGCGCGCCGACCTGCTGTCGGCAGCGGTACGCCGCGGTGATGGCAACCTGTTGGTGCAGGTGGGCGAACACACGCGCCACTGGACAGCGCCGCCGGCCGGGCAATCAACCCTCGACCATGCGCGCGTGTCGCTGCGCGCCGACGGGCGGCACTGGGCCGATGTCGAACTCGCGTTCAAGCCGGCACACGCCGGCGCATGGCAGCGCTGGCTGGCCGATCCCATGGTGCGCCTGATGGCGGCCCTTGGCATCGGCGGCTTCGTGGTGTTTTCGCTGTACCTGCGGCGCGTGCTGTCCTATCTCGACCCATCGGCGGTGATTCCCGATCGGGTGCGCGCCGCCTTCGATACCTTCACCGAAGGCGTGATGGTGCTCGATACCCAGGGGCGCATCATGCTGGCCAACCAGGCCTTCATCGGCTGGGTCAACGAAGACGCCGCCTCGATCGTGGGCAAGCAGGCACACGGCCTGCGCGCGCTTAAGCATCTCCACAAGGGCAAGCCCGAGGAACTGCCATGGATGCAGGCGATCGCGCTCAAGCGCGCGCTCACCGGCGACATGATGGAGCTGACCCCTGCCGGCGGTGACGCGCGCAAGACCATGGTGAATTGCGCGCCGATCATGGACGGCCGCCGTGGCGTGCGCGGCTGCATGGTCACCTTCGACGATGTCACCGCGCTGGAGCAGGCCAATCAGTCGCTGCTGGTGGCGCTTACCGATCTGAATCATTCACGCGCGCAAATCGAGAAGCAGAACGAGGAGTTGCGCACCCTGGCCACCCGCGACCCGTTGACCGGTTGCCTCAACCGGCGCGCCTTCTTCGAGTCGGCCGGGCTGTTGTTGACCGCCGCCCGTGACAAGGGCGAACCGCTTTATTGCATCATGTCCGACATCGATCATTTCAAGTCGTTCAACGACAAGCACGGCCACGCGGTCGGCGACCGGGTGTTGCAGGCGGTGTCCAAGCAACTGTTTTCCGGCCTGCGCGATGCCGACCTGTTGTGCCGCTATGGCGGCGAGGAGTTCTGCATTTTCCTGCCCGGGGTCAACCTGGCACAGGCGCAGGCCATCGCCGAACGGTTACGCGCCGAGATCGAAGCCAACGCCGGCGCCGGCGTGCGCTCGAAGTCGGACTTGAGCGTGACTTCCAGCTTCGGTTTGGCCGAGCTCACACCCGACTTGAGCGACCCGGCCAAGCTGCTGGAGCGCGCCGACCTAGCGCTCTACCAGGCCAAGCGCTCCGGGCGCAACCGGGTGGTGACCTGGGCGCCGGGCGCGGTGGTGGAGGCAAAGCCGGAAGCGGCGCACTGAAACACTCCGTCGTAACTGGCGCGCCACCTGAAAGCGCCTGTGTCTAAAGGATGTGGAAATGGCGAGCGCCGGACCAGCCGAGCCTTAATGCTTTTCAGCACGGCGACGCCGTCACCGGCCCCGAGCGCCGGAAAGCGCGCCTCGATCAGCGGTCCGAAGTGCGCCAGGCGCGCCGCGATGGCGGCACGGAACTGATACATCACCTCCGGATCGATGTGGCGCTGAAAGCTGGAGTGGCAGGCCGCGCCCAGGTGCAGAAACAGCGGGTTGCCGGTGGCAAAGCCGCAAAAAGAATCGACCACCTGCCAAGCCTGCATCGGGCGGCCCGCGTTGGCGGTGAGCAACTGGTCAAGCAGGTCGAACATGCGCTCGGAATGCTGGGCATGCACCGCCAGCACCAACTCTTCCTTGCTGCGGAAGTACAGGTAGACCGTGCCCTTGGCCAGACCGGCGGCCTCGGCCACATCGGCCACCGCGGCGAAATTCTCAGGGTCCCGCACGATCAGCGCCTCGGCCGCGCCCAGTATCGCGGCGCGGCGGGTGGCCTTGTCTTCAGCTTGTACAGCGCGGTGGAGGATGACTATTGAGTGGATTTGGATCGATTAAATGACTCCGAGTCAGTTAATCGTCACTCTAAATGACCGCGGTCACTTGTCAATTTGGTACCCGCTTACCGCCTATTTGAAGCCGACGCTTCCTTACCTGATGCAGAGCATGCGCTCGACATAGCGGGCGATCAGATCAATCTCGAGATTGACCATGGCACCCGGTGTCAGATGCCGGAGCGTGGTCACCGCCACGGTATGCGGGATCAGATTGATCGAAAAATCGGCCCCGTCCGCAACGTCGGTCACCCGGTTGACGGTGAGACTCACCCCGTTGACGGTGACCGAACCCTTGTAGGCGAGAAATTTGGCCAGCGCTTTCGGTGCGCGCACCACCAGTTCCCAGGATTCGCCAATCGCTTCGAACTTCTCGACGCGTCCGAGACCGTCGACATGGCCGGATACCAGGTGTCCGCCCAGCTTGGTCGAGAGCGTGAGCGATTTTTCGAGATTGACTTCACCAGGCGCCGACAAACCCGCCGTTTTCGACAGGCTTTCGCGGGAGACCTCGACCTCGAAGCTGTTGCCGGCCATGCGCATAACCGTCATGCATGCGCCCTCTACCGCGATCGAGTCCCCGATGGCAACATCGTCTAAGCCCAGCGTCGCGGCCTCGATCGCGAGGCGCACGCCGGCGTCGGCACCACCCAAAGGCGTGACATCGGTGATGCGGCCGATGGCCGCGACGATTCCGGTAAACATGGCGCTGCCTTTCGTTCTAGGAGATGCGGGCTATCAGTCGCAGGTCTTCACCCAACTGGCTGACATGATGAATCTTGAGCATGCGGCGCTCGTCCAGCTTTTCCAGCGCCGGCAGATTGAACATGCCCTGGCCCGAATCGCCGATGATGCTGGCTGCGAAATACACCAGAAGTTCGTCGACACAGCCCGCGCGCATTAACGAGCCGTTGAGCTTGAAGCCGGATTCGACGTGAATTTCATTGAGATCGCGGCGCCCGAGTTCGCGCACCAGTTCGCTCAAATCGACCTTGCCGGAGGCGTCCGGCAGGGTGATTACCTCAAGGGTGGCGCCGCTGGCCTGCGCCGCCGCCTGCAGGCGCTCGCGTGCCGCGTCGGCGTCGATCGCGCAGGCGATCAGAATGCGCCCCTCGCTTAGCACGCGCGCGTCCGGCGCGATCTCAAGGCGGCTGTCGACGATCACCTTGATGGGCTGGCGCGGCGTGAGAACGTCGCGCACGTTGAGCTGCGGATTGTCTTCGCGCACTGTGCCGATGCCGGTCAGGATGGCGCAGGCGCGCGCGCGGAACGCGTGGCCGTCGCGGCGCGCCTCGGGGCCGGTGATCCATTGGCTCTCGCCGTTGGCAAGCGCGGTCTTGCCATCCAGGCTGGCGGCGATCTTCAGGCGCACCCAGGGCAGGCTGCGGGTCATGCGCGAGACGTAGCCGATATTGAGCTCACGCGCCTCGGCTGCCAGCAGCCCCACCCGCACGTCGACCCCGGCTGCACGCAAGCGGGCGCAGCCCTGGCCCGCCACTTTCGGATTGGGGTCTTCCATTGCCGCCACCACCCGTGCCACGCCACTTTCAAGGAGCAGGTCAACGCAGGGGGGGGTGCGGCCATGGTGGTTGCATGGCTCCAGGGTCACATAGATGGTCGATCCGCGCGCCGCCTCAAGCCCGCCCCTGGTTTGCGCATCGCGCACCGCATTGACCTCGGCATGCGGCTCGCCGGCGGCCAAGTGCGAACCTTCACCGATGGTCTTGCCATCTTTCACCAGCACCGCGCCAACGCGCGGATTGGGGGTGGTGGTGTAGAGGCCGCGCTCGGCCAGTTCGAGCGCGCGTCGCATGAAAGCCTGGTCAAGCGGCGTGAACATCGGTGTGTGGCCTTGCCGGTCGCAGCGCTCCGCTGCCTAGTACCGTGTCCCGAAAATTTCGGAACATGAAAACGCGCCTTCGACCCCATGGCGTGGTTGCAAATCCTCGCCATAGCTACGGCTTTGGCTACGGCTTTGGCTACGGCTTTGGCTTTGGCTGTGGTTTGCGCCTAGCCCTGAGGCCGAATCCATCGCTTTCATTGTGTTCCGAAACTTCCAGGTCACGGTACTAGCCCTTGCGCCCGCGCCGCGCGGGGTTGAGTTCGGCCACCGCTTCTTCGAACTCCTCCGGGTCGTCGAAGCTGCGATAGACCGACGCGAAGCGGATGTAGGCGATCTTGTCCAACTTTTTCAATTCGCGCATCACCAGCTCGCCCACCCGGTGGGTGGCGACCTCGCGCTCGGCCATGGCGATCAGGCGCTCCTCGATACGCGCAATCGACTCGTCGACACGGTCGGCCGGCACTTCGCGTTTGCGCAAGGCAAGCTTGAAGCTGGCGCGCAGCTTTTCGCGTTCGTAGTCGACGCGTGCCCCGTTTTTCTTGACCAGCACCGGCATGCGCAGCTCCACCCGTTCGTAGGTGGTGAAGCGCTTGTCGCAGGCCAGGCAGCGACGCCGGCGCCGGATCACCGCACCTTCGTCGGCCTCGCGGCTATCGACCACCGCGGTATCGGCATGGGAGCAAAAAGGGCAGCGCATAAGGGGTGGGCAAAAGTAAGGATCTACTCTTGCCTGTGCCCAAGCGGCTGGAAATTGCCGGCAAAGCCGGTCGTTTTCAAGCTTGAAAAGTGATGCAACGGCAACCTCACGCAGCGTAGACCGGGAAGCGCTTGCACAGGGCTGCGACCTTTTCGCGCACGCGCGCGCGATTGGCCTCGTCCTGAGGCGCATCGAGCACTTCAACAATCAGGTGCGCGACTTCGACTGCCTCGCTTTCACCGAAACCACGGGTGGTCATGGCCGGGCTGCCGATGCGGATACCGGAGGCGACCATCGGCTTCTCCGGGTCATTGGGAATGGCGTTCTTGTTGACCGTGATGTGAGCCAGATCGAGCGCGATCTCGGCTGCCTTGCCGGTGACCTTCTTGGCCCGCAGGTCGAGCAGGAACACGTGCGATTCGGTGCGTCCGGACACCACCCGCATGCCGCGGCCAACCAGTGCCCTGGCCATGGCGTCGGCGTTCTTCAGCACCTGCTGCTGGTAGGCCTTGAAGTCCGGCCTGAGCGCCTCGCCGAAAGCCACCGCCTTGGCCGCGATCACGTGCATCAGGGGCCCCCCCTGGATGCCGGGAAAAATCGCCGAGTTGATTTTCTTTTCGTATTCCGCCTTCATCAGGATCAGCCCGCCACGCGGGCCGCGCAGGGTTTTGTGCGTGGTGGTGGTGACGAAATCGGCGTGCGGCACCGGATTCGGATACACCCCGGCGGCGATCAGGCCCGCGTAGTGCGCCATGTCGACCATGAAGTAGGCACCGACACTCTTGCAGGCGCGTGCGAAGCGCTCGAAATCGATGCGCAACGAATAGGCTGAAGCACCGGCGATGATCAATTTCGGCTTGTGTTCCAGCGCCAGCGCCTCCATGCGCTCATAGTCGATTTCCTCTTGCGCGTTAAGCCCGTAGGACACCACCTTGAACCACTTGCCGCTCATGTTGAGCGGCATGCCGTGGGTCAGGTGCCCGCCTTCGGCCAGCGACAATCCCATGATGGTGTCGCCGGGTTCGAGCATCGCGAAGAACACACCCTGATTGGCCTGCGAGCCCGAATTCGGCTGCACGTTGGCGGCTTCGGCGCCGAACAGCTTGCGCGCACGTTCGATCGCCAGGGTTTCGGCGATGTCGACGAATTCGCAGCCGCCGTAGTAGCGGCGGCCGGGATACCCTTCGGCATACTTGTTGGTCAATTGCGACCCCTGGGCCGCCATCACCGCTGGCGAAGCATAGTTCTCCGAGGCGATCAGCTCGATGTGATCTTCCTGGCGCCGGTTTTCCAGCGCGATCGCGGCAAAAAGTTCGGGGTCTGCGGTTTCGAGACGGTGCGAAAAACTGAACATGGCGGGTTGCGGTTTCGGTTGAGGGGTCGATGCGGCGGCGGACCGGGCGACGCGCGCCTGTGCGGTGCGCCGCAGGCGCGCAAACAGCTACAGATTGTAGCAGCGGTGATGCCGGCAGGGCTGCACTCGCCACCCCACCCCCTACATCTAGTGTGGCTAACCCGGCGCGCTTAGGCCGGATCGTCCGTGGCATCCACCAAATGTGCAAGCTCGCCCCAGGCGCCCATGTGCCAGTGTCCACCATCGATTTCGATGCGATTGATGCTCGCATTGGCCAACACCCAGGCACGTGGCGCCACGTCATCGATACCGGCGGCAATGCGGTACACCGCATCGAGCACGCCGCCATGGGTCACCACGATCACCTGCTTTTGTCCGCGCCGGGCGATTGCTTCAAGCGCTGCCTTCACGCGCAGGCGCAAGCCGACCAGACTTTCGCCGCCCGGAATCACGAAATCAGGCACGCGCGCTTTCCAGCTGGCGTAAGCGGCTGGAAAGGAAAGCGCGATCTGATCGGGTGTCATGCCCTCGAAATCGCCGAACGCACGCTCGCGCAGCGCCGGTGAGGCTTCCACCGCTAGCCCCAGGCGCCGCGCCAATGGTGCCGCAGTGCGCATGGTGCGCACAAGATCGCTGCTTACCAAGGCGTCCGCCTTCACCTGCGACAGGTGCGCCGCCAACGCTTCGGCTTGCGCCAGTCCCGCAGACGACAGTTCGCTTTCGCGCTGCCCCTGGATTCGCTGTGCACGATTCCACTCGGTTTCACCATGCCGAATCAAAAGAAAATGAGTCACTGGAATCGGGCTTTCATGAAAGTTATCCAGCTTGCAGCAACTGCGCCGACAGCGGGATTGGTCGTGCCTGTGCGAAACTGCGCCTTGCAGCCACAATGCCGCTTGCGGTTACCACACCGGCTGACCAAAATCGCGCGTTTGGCACACAATTCGGCATTCGTGCTCTTGCTGGCGTGACCGGGCAATGCATCATTTTCGAAGGTTTGGCCGGAATCCCCGGCGCATCGCCGCCCCTTGGGCTAGGTGGGGGCCGCAAGCGTCGTAAACTTTACAACCAAAGCATCGTGCAAAGACCTTCGATTCCCGGACACCATGGATAATCGGACCATTTTTTCCAAGACCGGCAAAGGGTCTCTGGAAATCTCAAAGAAAAGCCTGAAACTTTCCAGTGAAGAGCGACAGGCTCTGATCCTGGTCGACGGCAAGTCTACGCTCGGGCAATTGGAGGAAAAGCTCAACCGCGTGCCGCCAGTGAAGCTGCGCGCCATTTTCGAACACCTGCTGGCATTCGACCTGATCCGCGAGTTCATTACCAAGGCTGGATCGGACTCGGTAATGGCGGTACCGGGATCGGCGGCTGCCGCGATGCGCGTGGTGGAAGTCACTGAAGACGATCTCGATTTCACCGCCTTTGCCGCAGTAGTCAAGAACAATCCTATCCAGGAAAACCCGGCGCAGCGACAGGCGGCCGAGGCCGCAGCAACGCACACGCATGCGCTGGAGGCCAAGCGCAAGGCTGAAGCCTTGGCACGCGAAGCTGCGGAACGCAAGGCACACGAAGACGCCGCCCGCAAAGCCCACGAAGAAGCCGAACGCAAGGCACGCGAGAACGCAGCCCGCAAGGTTCAGGAGGAAGCGCAACTTCGAGAGAGCGCGCGCCTGGCCGAAGAGGCCAAGCGCAAGGCGCTTGAAGAAGCTGCCCGCAAAGCCCAGGAAGAGGCTGCCCGACTGGCTCGTGACGAAGCTGAGCGCAAGGCACGCGAGGAAGCCGCCCGCAAGGCCCAGGAAGTAGCTGCCCGACTGGCGCGTGAAGAAGCCGAGCGCAAGGCGCGCGAGGAAGCCGCCCGCAAGGCCCAGGAAGAGGCTGCCCGACTGGCTCGTGAAGAAGCCGAGCGCAAGGCGCGCGAGGAAGCCGCCCGCAAAGCCCAGGAAGAGGCTGCCCGCCTTGCCCGCGAGGATGCGGCCCGCAAGGCTCAGGAAATTATCGCTCGCGCGACCCAGGCGGCGGCGGAGAACAAAGCCAGGGAAGCAGCGCAACGCGAGACGCGGGAGGAAGCAGAACGCGCGGCCCGCGCACATGCTGAGGCCCGTGAGCGCGCACGCCTGGAAGAAGAAGCCAAACGCCTGGAGATCGCGGAACGTACCAAGCGTGAAGCCGCTGAGCGGCAAGCGCGCGAACGGGCGCGCCACGAGGAGGAATCGGTACGGCGCGAAATCGCCGCTCGCCAGGCCACCGAAGAGACTCAGCGCAAACTGCGTGAAGATGCCGAACGGCGCCGGATTGAAGCCATGGCGGACGAGGAGCGCGCGCTTCAGGCTGAACAGCAGCGACTTGCCATCCAGGCAAGCGAAGAGCAGCGACGGGCCGAAGAGGAAGCAGCGCGCTATACCGCCGCCCTGGCCCCGCATCTTGAAGCCGCGGCTGCGCCCGCGGTGCCCACAAGCGGGCCGGCACCGATGGGAGCGTTTGCCAACCTGTCCGCGCTGGAGGCAAAAGCGCCGGATGCGGCGATCAGCGGAAGCGCAGTGCAGCCGCCTGACGTCGAAATCGCCGCCCCCAAGAGCGCCCACGAAAAGCAGTCGCGCAAGCAGGATGAAAAGGCGGCAAAAGAGCGCGCCAAACAGCAAGCCCGCGCGCGCAAGGAGGCCGAGAAGGCAGCCCGAAAACTTGCCATGGAGGAGGCGGCCGGTAGCGGGCGCGGCAGGAGCATCGGCGCCGGCAAGATCATAGCCGCGGTTTTGCTGCTGGTCATCGGTGGCGCGGTCGCCTACGTTTTCAGCTTGTCCGCCGACAGGCCCGCGATCGAAAAAATGCTGTCGGCTCGTCTTGGAGCGCAGGTGACGGTGGGCGAAGCCAGATTCACGCCGTTCCCGGCGCAACTGCGCCTGACCAACGTTGCCTTCGGCGACATCAAGCTGCCGCTGGTGGTGGCCAGTGCCGATCCGGCCTCGCTGGCCTCGAACGACAAGGTCTGGCGCAACGTCGATATCACTGGTTTGGACCTCAATCCGGCGCAGGTGGAGCGCCTGGCAGCCTTGGCAAACGCCGAACCGAACCGGGCGGCAGTACACGGCTTCACCCTGCAACGGGTACGCGCTCTGGCGGTCAACATCAGCGGCACACCGGTGGCAGTGCCGAAATTCGATGCCACCCTGCTGCTGGGTCCTGGCGGCGCACTCAAACAGGCGACCCTCGTCCTGCCTGATGGGCGCGCGCAGGTGCTGCTTGCAGCGGATGAGAAAGGCTGGCTGGTGGATATCGAATCGCGCGGGATAGTCTGGCCGCTCGGACCGAAAGTTGTCTGGGACAGCGTGCGCGCCAAAGGCATTGCGACCCGCGCGGGCCTCAAGTTCGATGAATTGGCGCTGACCGCAGGAAGCGGGGGCGTGCGCGCCACCGGCGAACTGACCTGGAGCGCGGGTTGGAAGTACGCCGGTACCATCGACGTGAGCGGGATTGACGCCGAGACAATCGGCAACGCAATCTACGCGGCGACCCCGGTCTCCGGCCCGTTCGAAGGCAAACTGGAGGTTTCGATGGCGTCGCCTAGCTTGGCAGGGCTATTCGAAGCACCGCAAATCGACGGCAGTTTCGCCATGAGCAAAGTGGTGTTCAAAACCGTCGATTTCGCGCGCCTGTTGCAAGGCAACGATCCAGGAGCAGGCCAGACGCGGCTGCCGGAGATGACCGGCAATCTGTCTGCCAGCGCAGGTCGCCTGCAATTGCGCCAGCTACGTGGCAGTTCCGGTTTGCTCAGTATTGCCGGCACACTCGATGTGCTGCCTGACAAAAGCTTGAGCGGCACCGCCAGCATCGAATTGGGCGCATCGGGTTCGCGGGGCCGGACCAACCTCAAGATCGGCGGCACAGTGACCGAACCACGCTTCGGCCTCTAAGCGGGTCCCGAAAAAAGCCGCATGCCCGAAAGGAATGCGGCTTTTTTGCGCACTGCCATTCATGCGCCACCGAGAAGCAGCGGCGCTGTCATTGCTAAAGCCTGCGCTCGGCAGCTGAGGGCAGGAACGACGAATTGAAAATGCCATCCGGACTGACCTGGTTCTTGATGCCGAAGGCGCCGACCACGCGATCAATCGTGTTGTCGAATCGCACCTTGTTGATCCCGCCCAGACCGTCACGGCGTACCACTGGAGTATCGACGAACTCGATGGCCATCTTCAAGCGCTTGAGCTCGATGGCCTCGGCGATCAAGGGGTCGCGCTGCTTGACAAAGGCGATGGACGCATCCGGATTGGCGATCACATCCTTGATGGCGCGCGTGATCGCCCGCAGGAAGCCGCGCACGGCAGCCGGATTCTCGGCCAGGAAGCGCGGTGTGGCGATGACCGCGTTGCCGTACAGCTCGGCGCCGTAGTCGTTGTACTTGAACATCACGATGTCTTCTTCCTTGACCCCGCGCGCCACCAGCCCGAGATAGCTGGTGAAGGTGAAACCGGTGATCGCATCGACGTCACCACGCTGCAGCATGGTTTCACGCAATGGCGGATCCATGGTTTTCCACTGCACTTTCGCCAAGTCGAGATTGTTGGCGCGCGCGAGCACCGGAAAGGCCTTGCGCCCGGCGTCGAACACCGGCGCGCCCAACGTCTTGCCCGCCAGATCGGCCGGCGACTTGATGCCGCTCTTTTTGAGCGCCAGCACAGCCGAAGGCGTCGATTCGTAAACCATGTAGATCGCCTGCGGCTTGGTCACCGCGCCAGGATTGTTGCCGATGAATTCGATCAGCGCGGAAATGTCGGCGAAACCCATGTCATAGGCGCCGGTGGCCACGCGCGTGACGGCCGCGCCGGAGCCCGCGCCGGCGTCGATGGTCACATCGAGCTTTTCCTGCTTGAAGTAGCCTTTCGACTGGGCCGCCAGAAACAACGCCGATGGCCCCTCGAAGCGCCAGTCAAGCGTGAACTTGATCTTGGTTTCCTGCGCCGCTACCGGCAAGGAGGCTGCGCACGCGAAGATCGCGCCCGCCAGAAAACGGACGAGTTTGTGATTCATGACTGTCTCCGGGGGAAAAGTTGGTTTCGGCTGCGGGCTGGAGTGTACCAAACCGCGACTGCCGTACACTCCACGGATAAACCCCTATGCCCGGTTGCGCCGGGCGGTGGATGCGCCCGCGGCCAACTTTGAAAAAACCGCGAAAACAGGGTAAATTTCGGCAGCCGGTCACAAAATTTAACAAAACCGCAATGTCCTGCGGATGTGCCACACTAGTTCCGGCGTAAATGTGTACGCCGCTCACAGGCCCCAGACAACTCATGCGCATTGCCATCCTTGAAGACGACCCGGAGCAATCCGCACTGATCGTGTCGCACCTAGTCAGCGCCGGGCACGATTGTTATGCGTTCGCCAGCGGCAAAGCCCTGACGCACGAGGCCTCACGCGAAAGTTACGACCTGTTTCTGCTGGACTGGCAGGTGCCTGACCTGTCGGGCGAGGAGGTCTTGCGCTGGATCCGCTCGCATGTGGTGGCCCCTGTGCCGGTGATGTTCGTCACCAATCGCGACACTGAAACCGACATCGTCGCCGCGCTGTCGCAAGGCGCCGACGACTACATGAAAAAGCCGGTGGGCCGCGCCGAACTGCTGGCGCGCGTTGGCGCCCTGCTGCGCCGCGCCTACCCGCAGAAGGCGGCTGATTCGTTAATGTTCCCGCCCTATCATTTCGATATCCGCAACCAATCGCTTGACGTCGCGGGCAAGGTCATCGAGATGACGCAGAAGGAGTTCGATCTGGCGCTGTTCCTGTTCCAGAACCTGGGCCGGTTGCTGTCGCGCGGCCACATTCTGGAAGCGGTATGGGGGCGCGCGATCGACGTGCCGTCTCGTACAATGGACACGCATGTATCGCGGATCCGGACCAAGCTCAATCTGCGCCCGGAAAACGGCTTCAAGCTCACGCCTGTCTACAACTATGGATATCGGCTCGAGCAACTCAGGCCGAGCGAGTAAGCGCGCCGTCGATTCGCCCTCTTGTGCAAGCGCGTCCGTACGACTGTTGGGCTTTCTGCTGTTCTCCTTTTACCGGGGGACTGTCGCGCAGGCTGCGGATTCATCCGGTGCCGAACTCGAACTCGCCGTGCGCGGCGGCGACACCTTGATCGCCATCTCGGAGCGCTACTTGGCGAAACCGGCCGACTGGCCCAAACTTCAACGTTTGAACAAGGTCGCCAATCCGCGCCGCCTGCACCCTGGTTCCACCATCCGAATCCCGTTTGCCTGGCTGCGCGAAGCAGCCGACAAGGCCGAAGTGCTTTCGGTAGCCGGCTCAAGCGTCACTGTCGACGGTGTGCCTGCGGCGGTCGGCTCGCGCCTGAACCCGGGTGCGGTGGTGCGTACCGGCGCCGACGGCTATGCCACGCTGCGCACCCACGACGGCTCGCTGATCGCACTGCAACCGCGCAGCGAAGCACGCATTGCAAGCCTGGGCAAGTTTGTCAACACCGACATTCTCAGTATTTTCGTGCGCCTGGTAAGCGGTCGCGTCGAGGCGCTGGTAAACAAATTGAACGGCCAGTCACGCTTTGAAGTGCAGACCGACCTTACCATCGCCGGTGTCCGCGGCACCCGTTTCAGGGTCGCGGCGGCCACTGCCAGCGCTGAGGCGAAAGCGCGCGCGCAGACTGAAGTCATCGAGGGTACGGTTTCTTTCGTGGCAAGCGGCACAGGCCCTGGAGAGCCGCCGGTAAGCGTGACCGCCGGCAATGGATCGGTCACCGACGATAACGGCAGGCCACGTCCGGCTACGGCGCTGCTGCCGGCGCCGCAAATGGATGCAGGTGACGCGCTGCAGGAACGCCTGGTCGTGCGCTTCCGCTTTCCCGCTGTTCCCGGAGCCAACAACTACCGGGCACAAATCGCCACCGATCGCGAATTTCGCCAGGGCATCGCCGACGCGGCGTTCACCACTCCGGAAATCAAGTTCGGTGACTTGCCCGACGGCGAATACTTCCTGCGCGCGCGCTCAATCGATGCCTTGGGCCTGGAGGGGCGCGATGTGGTTTTCCAGTTTCGCCTGAAGGCGCGCCCCGAACCGCCGCTGGCTACTCTACCGGCGCCCCACGGCAAGCTACGCGCGACCGCTGCTTCATTCGCCTGGGGCAGCAATCCGCAAGCTAACTCCTATCGCATCCAGATCGCCTACGACGAGGCATTTGCGCGGGTGGTCCAGGACGAAGCGGCGACGGGGGTTGAATTCGAGTCGCGCAGTTTGCCTTTTGGCGACTATTACTGGCGCTTGCGCAGTATCCGCACGGCCGCCGGCGGCGCCGACCCCGGTCCGTGGGGTGACATTCGCAAGTTCAGCTTGCGCCCCCCACCCAGGAATCCGGAACCGCCCGAGGAGACAGGCGACAGCCTCCGCTTCAGTTGGCTGGGCGAGCCTGGTCAGACTTTCGTTTTGCAGGTGGCGCGCGATGCATTGTTTTCGCAGATGCTTGAAGCGCGACAACTGGCCGAACCCAAGGCAAGCATCACGCGCCCGCCGCAAGGCGTCTATTACGTGCGGGTACGGGCAACGGACGCCGACGGTTTCGTAGGCCCCTTCACCGCACCGCAACGTTTTGTGGTGATCAACCGGGTGCTGGACGGTGGTGGCGCAAACCTCTCCACCGGCGACGGCAGCCCGGTACTCCTGCAATAAGCGGCGGCAGCGCGCCGCCCACTGGCATGGCTATCACGCCTCTCCTGCGCCACGCCGCGCGCACCGAATGGAGAGTGCTGACCCTGATGCTCTGCCTCACCTGCCTGGGTCTGGGCTTGCAGAACGGCCTGGGGCGGCCTGACGCGACCCTCTATGATTACTTGCTGACCGCGGACGGCGGCACCGACCATGCCGACTCCCTGATCATCGCCATCGACGAGCGTAGTCTCGAGGCGCTCGGGCGCTGGCCGTGGCCGCGCGGCACGCATGCGCGCATGCTGGAGCGTTTGGGCGAAGCCCGACCCAAGGCCATCGGCCTGGACCTGATCCTGTCCGAATCCGATGGGGCCAACGATGCATTGCTGGCTACCGCCCTCAAGCGAGTGCCGGCAGTATTGCCGCTATCGATGGACCTGACAATACGCGGCGGGCAGCGCGAGTTTCAGGCCAAATTGCCGGTGCCCGCGCTGATCGCGGCGGCAACCGCGCTTGGCCATATCCACACCACGGTCGACGCCGACGGCATCGCGCGCGGCGTGTTCCTGCGTGAGGGGCTGTACCAGCCGCCGCCCGACATCCGCACCTGGTCGCATTTCGCGCTCGCCATGTTGATGGTGGGCGATCCGGCCTGGCGCACAGCGCCCTTGCCGGGCGCCCGCAACCCGGTAGCACCGGTGGCGGGCATCTGGTCGCGCGATTACGAGATCCGCATCCCCTTTCCGGGGCCGCGCGGACGCGTCGCGCGGGTGTCGTATGTCGACGTTCTCGAAGGCCGCGTGCCGAGCAGCGCCTTCGACGGCAAGTATGTTTTCGTCGGCGCCACCGCCGCCGGCCTGGGCGACGCTTATCCGACACCGATTTCGGGGCGCAGCCGCTTGACCCCGGGCGTCGAGATTCACGCTTATGTGCTGGCCGCCTTGCGCGCCGGCAAAACCATCAGCCTGGCGAGCGCGCCGGCCAACGCCTTGTTCAACCTGGTACCGCTGTTGCTTTTGATGGTCGGTATCGCGCGTGCCTCGCCACGCCGTGCTCTGGCACTGACCGCAACCGCACTGGTTGCATTGCCGATGGCTAGTGCCGTGGCCTTGCTCTTCGGGGTCTGGTTCGCACCAACGGCTGGCTTACTGTGTATCGCGGCCGCCTATCCTTTGTGGAGTTGGCGCCGCCTGGAGGCGACCGTGCGCTATCTGGGAGAGGAATTCAAACGCCTGGCCGACCTGCCGCGCGTGCTGCCCGAGGCACCACTGCCGGTCCAGGCAGGCGATCTGGTTGAGGCACGCATGCAGGCCGTTGCCGGTGCCGCCGATCGCCTGCGCCAACTGCGGCGCTTTGTCTCGACCACGCTCGAAAGCCTGCCGGACGCGGCCTTGGTGACCGATCGCGACGGCCGGGTCCTGATCGCCAATCGCGCCGCGGCGACGCTATTTGACGCGGCGCAGTCTTCCGACCTGCGCGCGCGTGAAATGACTGAACTTGTGGGTCATCTTGCCGGCCGCACCGAGCACGACGCTGCGCCCGATTGGGATGCGATCAAACGCCTGGCCGAGCCGCTCGGAGACACCGGCGAGAACGCTGCCGATCCACACCGGCCGGCGCTTGAATGCGCCAGTCGGCAGGAGCGCAACCTGCTGGCGCGTTGCGCACGCTTAGACGGTGATGACGACACCCCTGCCGGCTGGATCGTCAGCTTTTCCGACATCAGCGAACTGCGGCAGGCCGAACGCGCACGCGAGGAGGTGCTGGCCTTTTTGTCGCACGACATGCGCTCGCCGCAGAGTTCGATCATCGCGCTGCTCGAATTGCACGAGCTCGACCCCGACGACAATCCGAAGGAGGAAGTACACAAGCGCATCGAGCATTACGCGCGGCGCACGCTGTCGCTTTCCGAGCAGTTCCTGCAGCTCGCGCGTGCCGAAACCAAGGCGCATGAACCGGTGATCGAAGACCTGGGAGCGCTCGCCGAGGAAGCTTGCGACGATGTCTGGACGGCCGCCAGCCAGAAGTCGATTCGCCTGGAACTCAAATGGGACGGCGAACCCTTGCCGGTGCTGGCGGACCGCGCCCTTTTGTTGCGCGCCATCGTCAATCTGCTGACCAACGCGGTCAAGTACAGCTCTGAGAATACCGTGGTCACGGTGTCAGTGGCGGAGCGTGAAATCGCCGGCAAACCGATGCATATATGCGAGGTTGCCGACCAGGGCTATGGCATCTCGGCGGAGAATCAAGCCCGCCTGTTCGAACGCTACCGGCGCTTTTCCGAACCCGGCCAGCCCAAGGCGCAGGGCGCGGGCCTTGGCATGGCTTTTGTCAAGACCGTGCTGGAAAAGCATGGTGGCGGCATCGGCGTCAAGAGCGAGACCGGCCGTGGCAGCACATTCACACTGATCCTGCCACCGGTCAGCGGTTGACGCCCGGTACGGGCGGTAGTGCCTCACACCAACCCTTTGGGTGAGCGACGAAGCCGTAAATGCAGCCTTATAATTCAACAAATTACGGAACATTTCCAAGTGGGCCGGCGAACCGCGCCAGCCACCTCGCCCGCTCCCCGACTGCCGCTTAAGCCCGCGCATTGCCGACCGCCTTCATGCATCTCGCCGCCTTTGGCCTGAATCACCACACAGCCCCCGTGCATTTGCGCGAGCAGGTGGTGTTTCACGTCGAGCGCATGCACACCGCGCTCACCGAGTTTCTGGCGCGCCGTTTCGCGCGCGAGGCGGCGATACTTTCCACCTGCAATCGCACCGAAATCTATTGCGCCACTGAAAAAGGGGTCGAGGTGGTGGCCGATGCGGCGCGCTGGCTGGCGGAGTACCACCGGGTCGACCCGGGCATTCTCAAGCCGCACTTGTACACGCTGGGACACGAAGAAGCCGTGCGCCATGCGTTCCGCGTCGCCGCCGGACTCGATTCGATGGTGATCGGCGAGCCGCAAATCCTGGGGCAGATGAAAGAGGCCGCGCGCAGTGCCGAGAACGCCGGTGCGATGGGCACCTACCTGCACCAATTGTTTCAGCGCTCGTTCGCGGTAGCCAAGGAAGTGCGTTCGCAGACCGCGATCGGCACGCAATCGGTTTCGATGGCAGCGGCCGCGGTGCGCCTGGCCGGCCGCATCTTTCCCGCGGTGGCCGATACCCATGTGCTGTTGATCGGTGCCGGCGAGATGATCGAACTGACCGCCACCCACATGGCCGCGCAAAACCCGAAATCGATCACCGTCGCCAATCGCACGGTCGAGCGCGCGCAGAGTCTGGCGCGGCGCTGCATGGGCAATGCAATGCGTCTGGCCGACCTGCCCTCCGAGCTGCATCGCTTCGACATCGTGGTTTCATGCACCGCGGCATCGCTGCCGATACTCGGCAAAGGATTGATCGAGCGTGCGCTCAAGCAGCGCAAGCGGCGCCCGATGTTCATGGTCGATCTGGCGGTGCCGCGCGACATCGAACCCGAAGTCGCGCGTCTGGACGACGTTTATCTTTACACCATCGACGACCTGGCTGAAACCGTGCGCGAAGGCATGGATGCACGCCGTGGCGCGGTCAGCCAAGCCGAAGCGATCATCGAAACGCGCGTGCAGGGCTTCATGCAGTGGCTCGATACCCGCGAATCCACGCCGCTGATCAAGCGCCTGCGCTCCCAAGCCGAAAGCGCGCGCGTAAGCGAGCTGGAGCGCGCGATCAAGGCGCTCGAACAGGGGCGCGATCCGCGCGAGATCGTTGAACACCTGAGCCAGGCACTGACCAACAAGCTGATGCATAACCCGACTGCGGCATTGGCGCAGGCGGCGGGCAACGAGCGTGCGCAGGTCAGCGCACTGGTGCGATCCCTCTACAAGCTTTAGGTGGTCAGGCGCTGCGGCGCGCGCGGCCTGGGCCGCGCTGCGGCCCGCTGCGCAGCCGCCAACCACCGTTACCGATCGAACCGAAAACACGATGAAATCCAGCATGGCAGCCAAGCTAGGCCAGCTTGGAACACGGCTTGTCGAACTCGACGCGCTGTTGTCTTCCGAAGGTGCCACCCGCGACATGGAAGCCTACCGCCGGCTCACGCGCGAACACGCCGACATCGCACCTGTGGTCGAACTGTACCGGCACCACCAGGCGCGTGAAAACGACATCGCAGCCGCCCAGGACATGCTTGTCGATGCCGAGATGAAAGCCTTCGCCGAGGACGAGATTCGCAGCGCGCGCGCAGACTTGGTCACACTCGAACGCGACCTGGAGCGGGCCTTGCTGCCTAAGGATTCGAACGACGAAAAGAACATTTTTCTGGAAATCCGCGCCGGTACCGGGGGCGACGAGTCGGCGCTTTTCGCCGGCAGCCTGTTTCGCATGTACACGCGCTTCGCCGAACGCAACCGCTGGCAGGTCGAACTGGTGTCGGAAAGTCCGTCGGACCTGGGGGGCTACAAGGAGGTGATCGTGCGCTTAGTCGGCAGCGGCGCCTTCTCGCGACTCAAGTTCGAATCCGGCGGGCACCGCGTGCAGCGTGTACCGGAAACCGAAGCGCAGGGGCGCATCCATACCTCGGCCTGCACGGTGGCGGTGATGCCCGAGGCCGACGAAGTCGCCGACGTGCTGATACGCCCGGAAGACATTCGCATTGACGTCTACCGTGCCTCCGGTGCGGGCGGCCAGCACGTCAACAAGACCGAGTCTGCGGTACGCATCACGCACCTGCCCACCGGCATCGTGGCCGAATGCCAGGACGGCCGCTCGCAGCACCAGAACAAGGATCGTGCATTCGCGGTGCTGGCCGCGCGCATCAAGGACCGCGAGACCCGCGCAGCCCAGGCCAAGGAAGCCGCGACCCGCAAAAGCCTGATCGGCTCCGGCGATCGCTCCGAACGCATCCGCACCTACAACTTTCCGCAGGGCCGCGTCACCGATCACCGTATCAACCTGACCCTCTACAAGATCGCCGCGATCATGGACGGCGACTTGGACGAACTGACCAACGCGCTGGCGGCCGAACACCAGGCAGAACTGCTGGCCGCTTTAGGCGAGCAGTAGACGCCGGCCCACCATGCCCGAGGCATGCGTTGTCGAAGACCTGCTGCGCGAGGCCGGCATTAAGCGGCGTGAAGCGCGCATGCTGCTGGCACAGGCAAGCGACGTGGCCGAAGCGAGTATCGCCGCGTTCCCGGAGCGTCTGATAGACGCGCACGCGGCGGCAAGGTTTCGCGACTGGGCGCGGCGGCGGAGCGACGGCGAGCCCTTTGCCTACATCGTGGGCTGGCGTGAGTTCTACGGTCGCAGCTTCAAGGTCACGCCGGCGGTCCTGATTCCGCGCCCGGAGACCGAACTACTGGTCGAGCGCACGATCCAGTGCGCGCAAGGCTTGCCGCGACCACGCATTGTTGACCTGGGCACCGGCAGCGGGGCGATAGCACTCACCCTCGCATGCGAGCTGCCGCTGGCGCAAATCACGGCCATCGATGCCTCGCGCAGCGCACTTGAAGTTGCCGCCTTCAACGGTCACGCGCTGGCGCCGGGACGCATCGAGTGGCTCGAAAGCGACTGGTTCGCCGGCCTGGGCGGTCGCTTATTCGACCTGATTGTTGCCAACCCGCCCTACGTCACGGCGGGCGATGCGCATCTGGCCTGCGGGGATCTGCGCTTCGAGCCTCAGGCCGCCCTGGTCGGCGGTGACGACGGCATGCAGTGCATCGACACAATCGTGGCCGCCGCCCCCGCGCATCTGGTGCACGGCGGATGGCTGTTGCTGGAGCATGGCTTCGACCAGGGCGCGCCGGTGCGTGCATGCCTTGCCGCCACCGGATTCGAGTCGATCGCGACCTGGCGCGACTTGGCCGGGCAGGAGCGCGTTTCAGGCGGCAGGCGGCCGGCCATTTGAAAAGCTTGGCCGCGGAAACAGCATCAAGCATCGCATTGAAGCAGCAATTTGCAGTAACATGGTTTGGATTGATCACAGACACTTGCAATTGCGTGAAATGCGCCTATCTCAAGAGTCAGCGCAGGCGCGCAAAGACCGGATTCGAGACAGGGTAATTCCGGCACAGACGCGCAAACTTTTGGGCCGACAGTCGGTCAAAATGACGCATTAATGGTCTGATCAATTGTTTTTGACGCACCGCCCCTCACTTCTCCTCATTCAAACCCCTGAATCATTCCCGACAAGACATCATGGATACCCAAGACCGCATTCGCCAGACCGTTACCTCCAATCCCGTCGTATTGTTCATGAAAGGCACGCCGACCTTCCCGCAGTGCGGCTTTTCGGCCAAGGCGATCCAGATCCTCAAGGCCTGTGGTGTGAATGCGCCGGCCACGATCAACGTGCTGGAAGATCCGGACATCCGCCAGGGCATCAAGGAATACGCCAACTGGCCGACCATTCCGCAGTTGTATGTCAATGGCGAATTCGTCGGCGGCTCCGATATCTTAGCCGAGATGTACCAGTCCGGCGAATTGCAGCAGGTGCTCGGCGCCAAATAAGCGCAGTGCGCGCACACCCTCGAGGCCGCCTTTGCGCGGCCCTTGTTGTTTGGCGCGCCCGGCTGTCTTTGAGCACCAAACATTGAGATGGCGCCCTTGGCCTTCTGGCTGCTCTCGAATCTTGCATAAGGCAATCGCGGCCGCCACGCTCGACACGCCAGATGAGACTCGTGAAAGTCAGTCAATACGCTCGAACACAACGGGCACAGCGCGCAAGCGCCCGCCCGCTCTACCCAGCGAGTTCGGCCTGCGAGATGGAAATGTTCAAACTCAGGTAAACCGCACCGAAAGGCCCGGCAGATCGATTCCGGTAAACGCGGTCCGCCAGGTTTCACCCGGTTTGATGGCAAGCGCCGCGGTCAAGGTACCGGTAGTCACGATTTCACCTGCAGCCAGTGGCTTGTGCTGCGGCAAGTGCACGAGCAGATCGACCAGATGCTTGAGCGCCAGCAAGGGACTGTCCAACACATTGGCGCCGCTGCCGGAATCGCGCAATTCGCCGCCGCAAAATAGCGAGACCTTGAACGACTTCAACTCGCGCACCAGGTCGCGATTGAGCCCTGCGATGGTGCGCACCTGGCGCGGACTGCCCACGATCAGCACGCCATGCATGCCGAACGCGGCAATCGTGTCCGCGACGCTGAAGCGCCAACCCGGATGCACCGAATGCACGATCTCGAAACCATGGGCGATCCAGTCGATGCACTCGGCCAGTTCGTCCTCGCTCATGCCCGGGCGCGGGGCGCTGCGCAGCTTGAGCACGATTTCCGGCTCGATCTTGGGCTCCATCGCGCCCTTGAGCGATTGCACGCCGGCGTTTTCATGCGCCATGCGCAGGGTGGTGTCGTAGACATAGCCCCAGATCGGCGCGTCCACGCCGTACTCCTGCCAGATGCCGCGGTTGGTGAAGCCGATTTTGCGACCGACCGGCGTTTCACCCGACGCGCGGCGCGCCTTCAGGATCTCGGCCGACACGTCATAGGCCTGGGCCACGTTGAAATCGGCGGCCGCCTCGGAAAACGGCGGCAACTGGCGCACCCGAAAACGCGCGTTCAGCAGTTCTTTTGCGATGACGGCGGAATGCATGGCGAGGCTCCGTTGTTTGGTTACAGGAATTGTAATCCGGCACGCGACGTGCTTAGGAGAATCGTGCGGTCTGCAAATCACAACTCGCGCCGCGAATCGCACAAAACCGGCCACTGATGCTAAAGTTGAAACGCTGCAGCAACAAGGCGTTTCAGTAGCGGTTCGCGCGCAGGCGGCAGGCAGGCG
>JAYVWK010000048.1:0-14546 GCA_043786185.1 Burkholderiales bacterium | reverse complement strand
GAAGGCGCCGGCGACGCGACCGCGCGGCGCGCGCCGGCTGCCGGGGCTGCGGTGTTGCTGAGCACGCCGATCCTCATGTGCTTCCTGTTTTTCATGTTGCTGGCCGCTGGCCTGATCGGTGTGCAGACCTTCGGCATCCCGATTTTGAGCCAGACTTACGGCATGTCGGCGCAAGCTGCGGCGGCGGCGCTGACCGCGTTCCTGCTGGCAAGCGGCGTGGGCGTGTTGTGCGGTGGCGCCTTGACCACCCGCACTACGCAACACGAACATGTGGCGGCGGGCGGCATGGCGCTGGCCGCCTTCTGCGTGGCAAGCATCGCCGCGCTGGGCCCGCCGCTGTGGGCGATTCCCGGCTTTCTCGCCGCTGCCGGGTTCTTCTCCGGCCTGACCAACCCCTCACGCGATCTGCTGGTGCGCGCTGCGGCGCCAAAAGGCAGCACTGGCAAGGTTTACGGCTTTGTTTATTCCGGGCTGGACGTAGGCTCGGCACTGGCGCCGGCGGCGTTCGGCTGGTTGCTGGATCACGGGCAGGGCAGTGGCGTGATTTACGCGGTCGGCGCGCTTTGGCTGGCGACCATCGGCAGCATCTACATGATGAAAGCGGCTACGTCTGGTCGCGCTTGGCTAAATGGCCCACATGATCCCACCAGGTAGCGCTCGGCTCCACCGGATCGGCGCCGCAGATTGCCGCGGGACTGCCAAAGTAAATAGAGAAAAATGTATGAGATATATTCTGTTCACAGGTTTGAAACGATGAAAGTTACTTTTCACCAGCTCGAAGTCTTCGAATGCGTCGCGCGCCGCCTCTCATTCACGCGTGCCGCCGAAGAGCTTTCGCTATCGCAACCGACGGTTT
Organism: Burkholderiales bacterium; assembly: GCA_043786185.1. Taxonomy (GTDB): domain Bacteria; phylum Pseudomonadota; class Gammaproteobacteria; order Burkholderiales; family JAEUOS01; genus JAEUOS01. The sequence continues at coordinate 13,690 of JAYVWK010000048.1, read as the reverse complement.
CGGCGCAGATGCGCCAGCTCACCGAAGCGGTCGGCATGCCGCTTTTCGAGCAGATCGGCAAGGTCGTCAATTTGACCGATGCCGGGCGCGAACTGCTGGCGGCTTCGCGCGGCGTCTTCGATACCTGGTCGCGCTTTGAAATGACGGTTGCCGACATGCGCGGCTTGAAGCGCGGCCTGCTCAAGATCGCCTGTGTGACCACCGCCAAATACTTCGTTCCCGCGCTGCTGGGGCCTTTTTGCGAAATCTATCCGGAGGTTGAAGTACGGCTTGAAATCGCCAATCGTGCACAACTCGTTGAGCGCCTGCGAACCAACCTCGATGACCTCTACATCATGATGCTGCCACCGGCGGACGTGGAAGTGGAAAAGACGCCGTTTCGCGACAACCCGTTGGTGATGGTGGCCTCGGCGGCGCACCCCCTTGTCGGGCGCCCCGGGATCGACATGCGGCGCATGCGCGACGAGCGCTTCATCATGCGCGAGGCCGGTTCGGGAACGCGCATTCGCACCGAGGCGTTTTTCACCGAAGCCGGATTTGTGCCCAATGTGCGCATGGAGCTGGGCAGCAACGAGGCGATCAAGCATTCGGTGGCGGCGGGACTGGGTGTGTCGGTGCTGTCGCGCCACGCGCTCGACGTGGCGCCGGAGTACGATGGCCTGGCCATTCTCGATGTTGCCGGCTTTCCCCTGCATGACGACTGGTACTTTGTGTCGCTGCGCGGCAAACGTCTGTCAGTGGTCGCACGGGCATTTTTCGATCATGTCGTAGCCGAAGCCAGGCGCGCACGCGTGGCCCCGGCGGGCCTGCCAAGGCCGCCCTTGGCTGCAGCGCCGGCGCAGAAACCCGACTGAGCGCTAAGCGCGGCAAGCGCGCTGGCTGAGATTTTGCGTAGCGGTAAACAACAATAGATATAAAGTTATTGACATATCAAAAATAGGTTGATATTGTCTATTGACAATTTCCTCGCTTGGATTGCAGCAACCAGAAGCGGTTACGGTAACCAAGTGTCAAGGGGAGTAGCTTTCCGGTAGAGCTTTTCCGCCGGCGGTCGATTCGTCAATACGGAGTTTCCTGCAAGGGATCTCCCGGATCTTCCGGCAGGCACCGCAACCGGTGCTTGTGAGCGAGACCTTGGCGACCGACTGGTCGGCAAAGGTTCATGCGCTCGCCTTTTCCGAAATCCTTTTAGTGTCGCGGGTTCCCTAAGGGTCATGCCGGGCGCGGAGAATTGAGGAAATGGATATTTTTTCGATGCAGTTTCTGTGGGCGCTAGGCGCGATCGTTCTGATCGACTTAGTTCTCGCCGGCGACAACGCGATTGTCATCGCGCTGGCCGCGCGCAATCTGCCAAAACATCTACAGAAAAAAGCCATCGTTTGGGGCACCGTCGGTGCGATCGTGGTGCGCTCGGCCATGACCGTGGTGGTGGTGTGGCTGCTCAAGATTCCCGGCCTGCTTCTGGTCGGCGGCGCGTTGTTGCTGTGGATCGCGGTCAAGCTGCTCAAGCCCGTCGATCAGGGTGACGAAGGCGGGCATACCGGCTCCAACACCTTCTGGGGTGCGATGAAGACCATCGTCATCGCAGATGCGGTGATGGGCCTGGACAACGTGCTGGCGGTCGCCGGCGCGGCCAACGGCAGCTTCCTCCTGGTCGTGCTTGGGTTGTTGATCAGCATCCCGATCGTGGTGTGGGGCAGCACGCTGCTTCTCAAATGGGTCGAGAAGTATCCGGTCATCATATATGTCGGTGCCGCGGTGCTCGCCCTGACCGCCGCCAAGATGATGTTCAGCGAACCGCTGGTCGAGCCCTATGTTGAACCCTACATGCGCTTCGCCTGGTTCTACTATGCCGCGATCGTCGCAGCAGTCCTTGCAATTGGTTATTCCTTCAACCGTAAAGCCGACAGGAGCAATGCCATGAACGCAATCGCAATCGAAGCAAACCCCGGGTCCGGCGCGGCGGCAGCCGCAGGGGTCGCAAGCGAACCAAAGCTGGCCGTCGCAGGCCGTATTCTCTTGCCGGTCAACGGTCAGCCCGAGACACGGATCGCAGCCGAGCATCTGGCGCGCGCCATTAATGGCGACAGTGCGGCGCATGTGCATCTGCTGCATGTCACGCCGTTCATTCACAAGCACATTGGCCGCTTTTTGCCCAAGCAGGCCAAACAGGGGTTCGTCGCGGAGCGCGTGGCGAGCTCTGTGGAACCGGTGCGGCGTTTGCTCGAATTGGCCGGTGTAAAGACCACCGTGCATGTTTCAAGCAGTCTCGATATCGCAGCCGAAGTGCTGGCAGTGGCCGAGCGTGAGCAGTGCGCGCGCATCGTGATGGGCGCCACCCGCAAGAGCCAGTTGGTGCGGACCATCACCAATTCAGTGACCGGGCGCGTGCTGGCTGGCGCGACCATTCCGGTCGAGGTCATCGCCGGACGCGATGCATCCTTGTGGCAACGCATCGGCGTGCCGGCCGGTGTCGGTCTGGCATTGGCCGCGCTGTTGATCGAACTGGACTGAGCTTCACCATGCAGTAGCGGTAGCAGCGCCATCCCGGTTTGATCCTTGTAGTCCCCTTCCCGATCGTTCACACGACGCTCCCGGCAATGCCCGGAGCGTAGGGGGAAGGTGTTGTCTGGCTTGTCCGCATGCGGCACTTGCGCGGGCCCAAGCAACTCTCGAATTCGATGGTTTTCCACGGTGTTGTCGAGGGGAACCAATGTTGTTTCGTCGAATCTATATATAAATATAAATGATCAATAAGTATTGCATAGAGTAATGACTAATTCAACTGATCACTGTTTTCGTTCGGGTCAAGCGTTGGTGCCGCCGCGGTTGATCGCCGCGATGACGCTGGTTTGCGCCGGCGCGCTGTGTGCGCAAGAGCGACCGACAGTCGGTGCCGATGCGCGGCCAGTGTCGCCCCCCGCCGCGCCATCACTCCCGCTCGCGGGTGCGTACGCGCTCGATGACCTGCTCACTCTGGCACGCCGTGACAATTTCGCGCTGCAATCGGCGCGTGCCCAGGCACTTGCCGGGCGCGCCGGTGTGACCACCGCACGTGCCTATCCCAATCCGGAACTTGAGGTGATGGGTGCTTCGTTTCGCGCCCGCACGCCGGGCACCTTGGGCGGTGGCGGTTCGACCTTGGGCTTTTCGCAACGCATCGAAAGTCCGGGCTTGCGCACGGCCCGGATTGAAAGCGCCACCGCCGGGGCGCAGGCTGGCGAAATCAACGTATGGGTGGTCGAAAACAATCTGCTGGCGGAAATCAAGACGCGCTTTTTCGAGACCCTGCGGCGCGAAGAAGAACTGGACGCCGCGCGCGAGGACCTGGCTTTGACCGAGCAAATTCGTGACCGCATCCGCGTGCGCACCCGCACCGGCGAAGCGCCGCGCTTCGACCTGATTCGTGCCGACAACGAAGTGGCATTGGCGCAACGTCTGCTGGAGCGCAGTGTGGCGCGCGTGGCCGAGGCAAAGGCGTATCTCAAGCAGGCGGTGAGCCCCGCCCTCCCGGCGGAGTTCGCCGTCGCGGGTGATTTTTATCGCCAGACGCCGCGTGCCGACTATGCCAGCCTGCGCGATGCGGTGCTGGCAGCCAACCCCGAGCTCAAGCGCGCCATGGCGGAACTTGCGCGTTCCGAAAAGCAGGTCGAGGTCGAGCGGCAACTGATATTTCCGTCTGTGCAGTTGCGCATCGTGTCGGAGAACGAACCGGAGGTTCGCAGCGTGCGCGGCGGGGTGGCCTTGAGCGTACCCTTGTGGGATCGTCGCCGCGGGCCGATCGACGAAGCGCGCGCGCAGGCGATCAGAAGCCGCAGCGATTCCGATTTGCGCCGCTTTTCCTTAAGCCAGGGCTTCGAGGCCGGTTGGCAGCAATACCAGGCGGCATTGAAGTCGGTGCAGGCGCTTGAAGGCGGCATTCTGCAGCAGGCGCGCACTGTGGTCGACATTGCCGAGGCGGCCTATCGCTTCGGCGAGCGCGGCATTCTCGAATATCTGGACGCTCGGCGCCAGTTGCGCGCAGTGCGCGGCGATCTAATCAACACACGATTTGAACTGCACGCGGCCAAGGCGGAACTCGAACGGCTGGCGGCAAGCGATATCAAGGGCGAATAGAGCATGCACCAAAACAATCCCATCCACGTTGTCGCCGTTGCAGCGCTGTTGTTGCTCGCAGGATGCGGCGACAAGACACCGCCAGTGGCCGAAAAGCCTGCCGCGCCTGCCGCCAAAGGCAAAGCCACTGCGGCAAGCGACCCTCTGAGCGTGGCGCTGGCGCCCGATCTGGCTGCCTTAGTCAAGCTGGGGCCGTTGCCCAGCACTGAAATCGCCGAGACCCTGCGCATCGCCGGCCGCCTGGAGGTCAATGCCTACAAGACCGCGCGTATCGGCGCACCGGTGACCGGGCGCGTGAGCGACATTCGTGCCGTGCACGGGCAGGACGTTCGCCTGGGCGAGACCCTGGCCGATTTGGCAAGCCAGGAGGTCACGGCCGCGCAACTGGCATTCCTCAAGGCGCACTCAGCCGAGCAGCTCAACGCGCGCGCCGTCGAGCGTGCGCAGTTGCTGCTTGCCGCCGATGTGATCGGTTCGGCCGAGCTGCAGCGGCGCCAGAACGAGCTGGTGGTGGCGCGCGCCGAGAAACGCGCCGCGGCCGATCAGCTACGCGTGCTCGGCATCGTGTCGAAGGCGATTGATCAGCTCGAAGCGACCGGCAAGTTGAGCACCACCGCGCCGATCACTGCCAGCCAGGCCGGCACCGTGATCGAGCGCAAGATCACGGTGGGCCAAGTGGTGCAGCCTTCGGATTCGCTGTTCGTGGTGTCGGACCTGCGCTCGGTGTGGGCGATCGCCGAGGTGCCGGAGCAGGAATCCGATCTGGTGGTGCGCGGCCAGCGCGTCGAGATCGAGGTGCCGGCACTGGGCAACGAGAAGCGCAGCGGCAGAATCGTCTACGTGGCCGACGTGGTCAACCCGGAAACCCGCACGGTGCGCGTCGGTGTCGATCTGGACAACATCGGCAGGCTGCTCAAGCCTGCCATGCTGATGACCATGCTGATCGAACGCCGGAGCGCGAATCGGCCGGCGCTGCCCGTCACCGCCGTGGTGCGCGAGAACGATGCGGACCATGTTTTTGTGCAGGTATCTGCAGATCGCCGACACCACGCTCACCGACGTATGGCTGACGCGCACCATTCTGGAGCCACCGGCGGCCGGCATGCTCGCCGCGCAGGGCGATCCGCAGGCATTCGCCGCGCTGGAGGCCAACATCGCCGCCGCGCGCGAGGCGGCGCAGCACGACCTGATCCGCTATGCCGACCTGAGCGCCGAGTTTTCGATGCTCATCACGCGACATTGCGGTAACCAGACTATCCATCTGCTGTCGTCACTGATCTACGACATCATCCGTCGCCAGCACGAGGATGTGACCGCGCGCACCTCGACCAAGGTCAGTGTCGACAAGTTGCGGCAGGAGAGCATCCGCAGCCGCCAAATGGCGGTGGCCTTGATGCGCAACGGCGTGCCCGCGGTGGTCGAGAGCTTCTGGCGCGCGCATCTGGAACGCATGCGCGACCTGGTACTCGCTGCCTACAAGGGGCCGATGACCATCGACGTGTTGAACCAAGCGCTCGACAAGCCGCGTCAGGTGGGTAAGGTCAAGCGCCTGGTGCGGTCTGCTGCTTGCGTTGGCGACTCGTCGTAGCGCTGTCGCCACTCGAACTGATCACGCAGATCGCCGCTCTCGTGCCGCCGCCGCGTGCGCATCGCCAAGCAGCAGGTAGACCGAAAGCACTTCGTAAGGGAAACACTGAACCAGTCCGTAGGTGGAGAACTCACTTTTGCAACACGTTGAATCGATACGGATATCGTCGATAGTCCGCATTCCATGGACTTGTTCAGCGTTTTCTTAAGCGCCTCTGGCAGTCTGAGGTCCGAATTCAGCGACCGGGCGAGGATGTCGAGCAGTAAAACGGGGCGACCGGATCAACGTCCAAGCGGGACTGCCGCGCACAGGCTGTGAAAGTCCTGCAAACGAAGCCTGGCATCCGTCCGCGATATCGGAATTCCAGGAAGACACCCTCGGGCCAATTCCCGGAGCATCTCGATTCAACCGGCGCCCGACAGGCCCGACTTGTGGATGAACAGCGCGCGCTCTACGTCCGTCACCCATACCAGTCCGTCCCCGACCGCGCCGGACTGGCCGACCTTGACAATGCAATCCGTGATGGCGTGCGCGAGATCGTCGGGTACCACCAGCTCTACGCGCACCTTGGGCGTGTATTCGGTGAGTTCCTCCTTGATGTCGCGCGCCACGCCCACCCGCACCGGTGCCGAGCACCCCACGACCTCGGTCACCGTCATGCCGGGAAAGCCTTCCAGCACGCGCAGCGCGTCGCGCAGTGCGGGTAGTTTGTTGGGCCGGATGATGGCCTTGATTTCCTTCATGCTTCCTTCCTTTCATCATCAAACCAGGGGTAGATCGCCGGCAGCACCACCAGGGTGAGCAGGGTGCAGGTGATCAGGCCGCCAATGACCACGATGGCCAGCGGGCGCTGCACCTCCGAGCCGGGACCGGTGGAAAACAGGAAGGGGATCAAACCGAGCATCGCAACTGTCGCCGTCATCATCACCGGCCGAAAGCGCTGGCGCGCGCCTTCGATCACCGCCTCCTGCACGCTGCGCCCCTCGCCGCGCAGGCTGCGCACGTAAGACACCAGCACCACGCCATTGAGCACCGCGATGCCCCACAGCGCGATGAAGCCGACCGAGGCAGGCACCGACAGGTACTCGCCGCTGACCATCAGCCCGAATACACCGCCAATCGAGGCGAAGGGCAGCACCGTGATGATCAGGGTGGCATAGCGTAATGAACTGAACAGCATGAACAGGAGGAAGAAGATCGCGGCGATGGTGATGGGAATGATCACCTTGAGGTGGCCGAGCGCGCGCTCCATGTTCTGGAACTGCCCGCCCCATTCGAGGTAATAGCCCGCCGGCAACTTGACCTGCTGGCCGACCTTCTGCTGCAGTTCGGCCACGAATCCACCCAGGTCGCGCCCCTTGACGTTGACGCCGATGACGATGCGGCGCTTGCCCATGTCGCGCGATACCTGCGCCGGGCCGTCGACGATGCGGATCTCGGCGACATCATCGAGCCGTGCCTGGGCGCCATTGGGCGAGGTCAGCAAAATGTTGGAAATCGCGGAGACGTTGTTGCGGAACCCCTCGGGCAGGCGCACCAGCGCGGTAAAGCGCCGCTCGCCCTCATAGATCTCGGTCGCCTTCTTGCCGGCAACGGCGACACCGAGCAGGTCGTTGACATCGGAAACATTGAGGCCGAGGCGCGCGATGGCTTGGCGGTCGATCTCGATCTGCAGATACTGCTGGCCGGTGACCCGCTCGACGCGCAATTCCTGGGCGCCGCGAATGCCCTGCACGACCTGCGAAACATGGTTGGCGACGCTGCGCAACTGTTCGAGGTCGTCGCCGAACACCTTGACCGCGATGTCGGCGCGCACCCCGGTGACCATCTCGTCGACCCGGTCCGAAATCGGCTGCGCCATCACCACCTGGATCCCCGGCAACACCTTGAGCTTGTCGCGAATCGCGTCCTCGATGTCGTCCTGGGTCCAGCCGGCCGGCCACTGGTCGCGGGGCTTGAGGCTGACGATGGGCGTGGACTCGTTAGCCCCCTGCGGGTCTGCCGGGCTCTCGCCGCGCCCCACCCCGGACACCGCCGACTTGACGCCCGGCACCTGCATCACCAGTTGCATGGCGCGGTTCTCCACGCGGATCGATTCGTCAAGCGAGATGTTGGGCGCCCGGTTGATGGCCGGCACCACCGACCCTTCGTTCATCTCCGGAATGAAGGCCGCGCCGAGGAAAGGCACCACCGCCAGCGCGGCGAAGAAGGCGGCGACGCAGATGCCGACGGTCTTGCGGCGATTGGCGATGGCCCAGCCAAGCAGTCGCATGTAGGGCCGCTTGATGGCGGCGATGATGCGCGTGTCGTGGTCGCCGTCGTGCGCCGGCGCCTTCAACAGATAGGAAGAAAGCACCGGCGTGAGCGTGAGCGAAAGCACCAGCGAGATCGCCAGGGCGATGACGATGGTGTATGCCAGCGGCGCGAACATCTTGCCCTCCATGCCCTGCAGGGTCATCAACGGCAGGAACACCAGGATGATGATGCCGACCCCGAAGATCACCGGCGTGGCGACCTCGACCACCGCGCGCAGGATCACCCGCGACTGGCTCTCGCCGCCGCGCCCGGCGCGGCCCAACTGGCCGAACGCGTTCTCCACCACCACCACCGAACCATCCACCATCAGGCCGATGGCGATCGCCAACCCGCCCAGCGACATCAGGTTGGCCGAAAGCCCGACCCGGTTCATGACTATGAAGGTGATGAGCGGCGTCAACACCAGGGTGGCCACCACGATCAGCGAAGAGCGCACGTCGCCCAGAAACAGGAACAGCACCACCACCACCAGCAACACGCCTTCGATCAAGACCTTGGTGACGGTCCAGAGTGCGGCATCGACGAGCTCGGAACGGTCGTAGTAAGGCACGATCTTCAGACTGCCGGGCAGCAGGCCGCGGTCGTTTATCTCCGCAACTCTTTCCTTGACCTTGCCGACGATCGCCTTGGCATTGCCGCCGGTCAGCATCATGACGATGCCGCCCACCGACTCGGTCACGCCGTTCTTGACCAGAGCGCCCTGGCGGACGTCGTGGCCCATCGCCACTTCCGCCACATCGCGCACATACACGGGAATGCCGCCGCGTTCCTTCAGCACGATGCTGCGCAGGTCATCGAGGTCGCGCACCAGGCCAATCCCGCGAATCAGGTACTGCTCGGCATATTGCCGCAGGACGCCGCCGCCGGCATTCGCATTGTTGCGCCCCAAGGCGGTGTAGACGTCGTTGATCGACAGCCGGTGGTGGCGCAGGCGGTCGGGATTCACCAGCACCTGGTATTGCTTGACATAGCCACCCTGCGAATTGATCTCCGCCACCCCGATGATCGAGCGCAGCAGGGGCCGTACCACCCAGTCCTGCGCGGTGCGACGCTGGGTGAGTTCCTCCTGGGTCAGTGCGCGGTTGCCGTCGTCCGGGCGTTCCAGCGTGTACTGGAACACCTCGCCCAAACCGGAGGACACCGGCCCCAGCACCGGCTGGAAGCCCGCAGGCAGGCGCGATCCGACCTCGAGCAGGCGCTCCATCACCATTTGCCTGGCGAAGTACACGTTGGTCGCATCGGTGAACACCAGGGTGATGATGGACAGCCCGGGCTTGTTCAACGAGCGCATTTCGGTGAGTCCCGGCAGGCCGGTCATCGCTACCTCGAGCGGGACAGTGGCGAAGCGTTCGACCTCCTCGGGGGAACGGCCGGCGGCTTCCGTTGCGATCTGAACCTGGACGTTGGTCACGTCCGGAAAGGCGTCGACGGAAAGCTTGCGCGCGGCATCGAGACCGAAAAAGAACAACACCGCGGCGATCACCACCACAAGCAGCCGCTGCCTAATGCAGGCGCGCACCAGATTTTCAATCATCCTTGGCTTTCGTCATCGAAGTCCGCAAGCGGGCAAGGTAGATCACGCCCACACGCTCGTCGGGATTTTCTGCTGTGACCGGGGTTCAGCCCGAACGTTCCAGGTTGCGCTTCTGGCGCTCGCTGTTAAGGTGGAAAGCGCCATCGAGTATCACGCCATGGTTGGCCGGTAGCGATTCCAGAAGCGGACGCACGCCGTCGCGTTCGGGGCCGAGTTTCGCGCGCGTGAGGCGCGCGGTACCGGGCGCGGTGAGTACGAACACATGATCGACATTGTCGTCGCGTACCACGGCCGAGGCAGGCAACACCATGCGCTGCGCGACTCGCCCTTCAACCAGCATGGTCACCAGCATCGCCGGCTTGAGCAGGCGGTCGCGATTGTCCAGCACTACACCGACGCGCACCGTGCGCGTTTCCGGATTGACGACATCGGCGACAAAGACAATTTCGCCGCTGCGCTTGTTGTCGTTCACAGCCGGCACGTCGATCTCGACGCGTTGTCCGCGCTTGACAGATTCGGCCTGCTGCTCCGGCACTTCGGCGATCGCCCATACCGAGCCCAGGTCGGAGACGACAAACAGCGAATCCGAGGGCTGCACCACCTGGCCGACCGCGATCTTGAGTTCGATGATGGTGCCGGACTGCGTCGCGGTGATCGGCGCGGCGGGGATCAGCTTGCCGGTGGCCTCAAGCTGGTCGATGGACTGCATGGTCAACCCGAGTATGCGCAACTGGTCCGTCGCGGCGCGCTTCTCGGCCCGCGCGACCGTCTGTTCACTCTCGCGCCGCTGCAACTCGGCGGCGCCGATCACGTCCGCCGCTAGCAGCAGCTGCGCTCGCTCGACCGCGCGTGTGGTGAGTTGTTCAGTGGAATGCGCCTTGAGGAGCGCCAGTTGTGCCTGTGTCACCTCCTGGCTGTTGAGGGACGCAAGCGTCTGGCCTTGCCTGACCTGCGCGCCGGTGATGACCTTGATGTCGCTGACACGCCCGGTCACCGGCGCGCCGATGCGTGCGGTCTTGTAGGCATTGACCTCGAGGCGCCCGGCGATGCGCAGGGTTTCGGCAATGCGCATGGATGTCGGCTGGCCGATTTTCATGATCGCGACCAGATCCTTGTTCATGCTGATGGCGGCCGGATCGAAAGGAGCCGTCGCGGTGGCCTTGTCCGCCGGCGGCTTGGCATCGCCGCATGCCACCAGCAGGGGCAGGCTGCAGGCGACCATGAGCGCATGCCTGGAGATTGTGCGTTTCAATTCATTCACCTTTCACGTCGCGCGCGGCCAGGCGTTCAAGTTCGGTCAGGGCCGCGTAAAGTTCAAAGCGTGTGGAGATCAGTTCGACTCGGATCGAGCGAAACTGGCGCCGCGCGTCGAGATACTCGAGGATTCCGCGCTCGCCGAACCGATACGCCGCCTCCGCGATTTCGACTATCGTGCGCGCGTCGCGCAGGATGCCGCCATCGAGTGCTTGAACCGACCCGAGCACACCCTGGTAACGCTGCCAGGCGGCGTCGAATTCCTGTATCAGTGAGAAGCGGCGCAATTCGGAATCGCTCTTGCTGCGGATGACCTGTGCGCGTGCCTCGTCGATCGGTCCCCGCTGCCAATCCCAGATCGGAACAGTCAACGCCACGCCGCCACGCGTGGCGCGCATGTCGGGTTCGGTCTCCTGCGAAATGCGCAGCGAGAGTGCCGGCATCACTTGCAGCTGCTCGACATCAACTTGCCTTTCCGAGCGCGCAAGTTCCGCGAGGGCGCGCTTGAGCTCGGGGTTTGAAGCCACTACCGCGTCGCGCAGTACCGTGTAGTCTCAATTGGGCGTGGTCCGGTAAAAGTCGCCGGCAGGCGTGAAATTCTCGGCCAGGCGAATGCCTACCGCAAGGCGCGACATGGCACGCGCCTCGGCCACCCGCACCCTGGCGATCGCCACTTCATTCTCCGCCCTGACAGGGTCGACCCTCGGCCCTTCGCCGCTGATGCCGCCAGGCTGACGCGCCCGCAGGCTCGCTCCGATGACTTCGATTTCAGGATTGGGGTAAGCCCCGGCAGTGGTGACGCCGGCGCGTGCACCAAGGGCTTGGGCGCGCGCCGGTTGCAGAACCAGGCTGTCGCGCCGCGTGATGGCGAGAAGTTGCTCTATCGTATAGGTGGGAGGTGGGCTGGCCGCTGTTACGGCAGCGGGGTTTACCTGGGCTGTACCCAAGAGTGGCAAGGCGCAGAAAAGCGTCGAGAGTAGCTTTCCTGTGTGACGCCATCGAAAGACCTTGCATTCATCATTGCCTCCGGCATCATTTGATTTCATGCCATCATGCTTATATAAGGGTTGGTCAGACATATAAGGGTTGGTCAGACGTTTGAGCGATTTCCCGGAAGAAAGTTTCCAGACACACGGTCGGGCTTCCTCTATGCGTAGATGGCAATGCAGTGCGACAAAAGTAACAGTAACTCCCGCCGCCCGATGCGGCGGCGCGTTCGGCAAGAGACGCGCACAGGCTGAAGGCCATCGAGGCGCCAGCCAAGACGCCGCGGCTCGCGATCCTGCACACGGAAGCACGCAATGCCCCGGAAATCGAGGTGGCGTTTGCCTCGATGGCGCAAAAGAAGGTGGAGGCACTGATCGTGCCGGTTGATCCGGTGTTTCCCCTTTGCCGGTTCGCTCAAGCTGACAACCCGCCGCGAGCCCGCGAGCAGAAGGCGTTTGAGCTTCGGAAAGAAATCCGCCACCGGATTCAGAGCGCGTGAGAGACCTCAAAGCGCCGGGTCAGCAATTCAAATGGCATATCCATCCCCGCATCAATGCCGTTGGCTTTCAGCAATTCGGGGATAAGTGTCTTGAGCTTCGCGATCGTAATCGTCGCCCAATCCCCATTCTTGACGGCTGGGATTATCTGAAGGCGAAAGTATCGCCGCGGGAGCGGCGGCGGTGTCAGACTTCGACGAGGTGGCTCAAGAGTTCGGCCGAGACGCGCCATCGGCCGTCCTTGTTGTCCGGGGTCACCGACACGCTCCTTTGATTGACGCGACTGACCGTGCCCCGTGACGGGGAGGTTGTCACGATCGTTGAAGGTCACTCGATCGCCTGCCTTGAATTTGACCTGCGGAGGTTTTGCGCTGAGCCGCGGGGACGGCGAAGCCATGACCTCAACGTTGGACTGCGGCGGTGGCGTCTTCAAGTCGATCGCAGCGTACGGCACGTTGGTGTGGCGCAGATTGAGCGTCGGCTCGTCGATGGTCACGCCGCGATCGTTCATCGCCACGATGCGCCCGGGATGGAAGGCGCCGGAATTACGGCCGAAGAACCGGACCGTCATGCCAAGGTGCAGATGAACTCGAGTCGCCAGTACGCGCTTTGGCTCCAGATACAACGCCCGCACCACGTATTCCAGGCGGTATGATTCCAGGGTTTCCACCTCCGGAAGATTCCTGACGAGGACCGCCAATTCCTCAAGCGTCATGCGCAGGTCGGGGTCCATTTGAAAGTTCTCTATCGCGTGAAGAGGGAATCGCGCAGGTAGCTGTCCGTTGTGCGTTCTGATAAATCAGACACTTACCGATAGAACAAATTTACCGTGGGGCTATTACCTGGTTTGGGGCGGTCAGTTTGAGAACATGGAGCGTGCCATGAGCCGCCTGACGGTGATCATTCCGATCACCATCGGCGCCATCTTCTTCCTTCTGTTCATGTTGTTCGATTCGGTACGCTATGCCACCCTGGTGATCACGGTGTTGCCGCTGGCATCGATTGGCGGTCTGGTCGGGTTGTTTGTCAGCGGCGAATATCTGAGCGTGCCGGCAGCAGTCGGCTTTATCAATCTTTGGGGTATCGCGGTCTTGAATGGTGTGGTGCTGGTGAGTTTCATCCGGCAGTTGCGTGAACAGGGCATCGATCAATTGCATGCCGTCATCGAGGGGTGTACGCATCGCTTTCGGCCGGTGATAATGACCGCCTCGGTGGCCATGCTGGCCCTGATACCGATGTTGTTTTCCACCGGCCCCGGATCGGAAGTCACGCGGCCGTTGGCGGTGGTGGTGATTGGCGGCCTGTTTTCGTGTACCGCGCTTACACTGCTCTTGGTACCTGTGTTGTATCGATGGTTCGAGGAAGGCCACGCGAAGGAGGCATGATGATGATGAAAAA
>JAYVWK010000047.1:0-4902 GCA_043786185.1 Burkholderiales bacterium | reverse complement strand
GATGGCGCGGTTGATCAGGTCGGAACGGTCGTACACCGACTGTATCGTCACACCTTCCGGCAAACCGGGAGCGATCTCGGCGATCTTGGTCTTGATGTTGCGGATCACATCCAGCGCGTTCTCGCCAAAGCGCGCCATGGCGATGCCGGACACCACCTCGCCTTCACCGTTCAATTCGGTGAGACCGCGCCGCTCATCCGGGCCGAGCTCGACGCGCGCGATGTCGCGTATCAGCACCGGCGTGCCGCGCTCTGCTTTCACCACCAGATTCTCGATGTCGCTTTTGTTGCGCAGGTAGCCCCTGCCGCGCACCATGTACTCGGTCTCGGCCATCTCCACCACGCGCCCGCCGACATCTCGGTTGGAATCGCGTATCACTTGCGTCACTTTATTGAGCGGAATGCCATAAGCGCGAAGCTTCACCGGATCCACCGTCACCTGATATTGCTGCACGAAGCCGCCGACGGAAGCCACTTCCGCTACCCCGTGTGCCTTGGTGAGCTGATAACGCAGATACCAGTCCTGAATGGTGCGCAATTCGGCCAGCGTTTTGTTCACGCCGATCACCGCATACTGATACACCCAGCCGACGCCGGTCGCATCCGGGCCGATCTGCGGTGTCACACCCTTGGGCAGTTTGCCGGCAGCGAAGTTGAGGTACTCCAGCACCCGGGAGCGCGCCCAGTAGAGATCGGTGCCATCCTCGAAAATGACATACACGAAGGACGCGCCGAACACCGAGAAGCCGCGCACCACCTTGGATTTCGGCACCGAGATCATGGAAGTGGTCAGCGGGTAGGTGACCTGATCTTCCACCACTTGCGGCGCCTGGCCGGGATACTCGGTAAAGACGATCACCTGCACATCCGATAAATCCGGCAGCGCATCCAGCGGCGTTTTGACCACCGCGTAAATGCCCGCCAGCGTGATGAACAGCGTGGCGAGGATCACCAGAAAACGATTGCGCGCCGACCAGTCGATGATGGTATTTAACATGTCAGTGTCCCGAGTGTGGGTTGCGCGAAGACGCCACCGGCTTTGCTTGCAACTTGGTAATCACCCATTCGCCCGGCTTGCGTTCAACGAGTTCAAAGGTAATCGCGGCGCCGGGTTGAATAGCTGTTGCCAGCGATGAATTGGCCAGCACAAAATCCATGGTCATCCCCGGCCAGCCCAGCGATTTGATCGGCTCATGGGTGATGCTGACGGTGCCATCTGCATTGATCGCATTCAGGATGCCTAGCCCCTGATGCCCCACCGCGGCTGGTTTGGGCTGTTCTGGCGCACCCTGTCCATGCTCCGCATGTTCTGCGGCTGACGGAGAGTTGCCTTGCGCTTTTTCTTGCGTGGTGCTGCCGCCAGCATGGCTCATTCCGCCGAGCGCCGCCTTGAGGTTGCTCTCGGCGTCAATCAGGAAGTTGGCTGCCACCACCACTTGCTCTCCTGAGGCAACGCCGCTCAGCACTTCCACATAATCGTCGCTGCGGCTGCCCAACTTGACTTCACGCGGCTCGAAGCGCCCTTCCGCCAGTTGCACCAGCACGATCTGGCGCGTGCCGCTGTCTATCACCGCAGAAGTCGGCACGGTCAGCACTTTGCCTTTACCTGTTACTGGCATTTCCACCTGCGCAAACATGGCGGGCTTGAGCAAGCCTTGCGGATTAGCCATTTCCAGACGCACCGAAACGGTACGGGTGGCCGGATTCAAGGTCGGGTAAACGTAAGTGATGACAGCGTCGAACTGCTGGTCCGGGTAGGCATTGATTTTCACCTTGGCCTTGGCGCCGGTCTTTACCTGGGCAATATCCTGTTCAAAGACATCGGCCACCACCCAAACCGAAGACAGGTCGGCGATCTGATACAACGTCTCGCCGGGCATGAAGCGCATGCCCTGCAGAGCCTTCTTCTCGGTGACGATCCCCGACACCGGCGAGCGGAAGGTGATCGTGCGGTGGGCTTCGCCGGTCTTTACCAGTGCGGCCACCTGCTCGGGCGAGAGGTCCCAGTTGCGCAGCCGCGCCAGGCTGGACTCGGCGAGCTGCTTCATGCCGCCGGCGGCATCGCCGCCGGCTTCCTTCATGGCCTGCATGCCTTGCACGGCGATGGCGTACTCGCGCTGTGCCGACACCAGCTCGGGGCTGTAGACCTCGAACAGCGGCTGTCCCTTGCCCACCGGCTGGCCGGTGACGTTGACGAACAGCCGCTCCACGTAACCCTCGAACTTGGGCGAGATCGCATAGACGCGGCGCTCGTCGGGCTCCACGCGGCCGGCCGCGCGCACGGTCTTGCCAAGTGCGCGCAGGCTGGCGGCTTCGGTGCGAACGCCCAGATTCTGGACCTTCTCGGTGCCGATGCGGATCTCATTGGCGTTGGCAGGCCCACCCCCTGCGTCCTCATCCGCGCCCTCGGAGACCGGGATGTAGTCCATCCCCATCGGGTCTTTCTTCGGCGTCGGCGAGGAGTCGGCCAGACCCATGGGGTTACGGTAGTAAAGCAGCTTGCGCGGCTTCGTTACGCCGCTGGCCGCGCCGGCGCCCGCGCTGGCCGGCATGGCGCCCGGCAGTGCGCCGTGCGAGCGGGTACCGAGCCAGTAGCCGCCGGCGCCCACGGCACCCAGCAGCACGATCGCCAACAACGATGTCGAGATTTTCAAATGTCCGCTCCCAGAATGCGTTCGATCTCGGCCAGCCGCAACTGCGCCTCGACCTGGGCTTTGAGACGGTCAACCCGCGCCTTGCGGATCTGCCGCTGGGCGTCGAGCAGGGTGGCGAAATCGACCTTGCCGTTCTCGTAGGCGGCGATCGCGGAACGCAGGCTCAGTTCGGACTGCGGCAGCTGCTGCGTCGCCACCAGCGCCTCGGTGCGCCGCGCCGCTTCGATGCCGGCCAGGTTCTCACCCAGTTCGCCGAGCAGTTGGTTCGCCCGGGCCAGCGTGCGCGAGCGTGCGGCGCCGACCATCGCTTCGGCTTCGCGTTCCTGCGAGCGGCGCGAGGATTGTTGCAGCGGAATATTCATTTCCACCATCACGCCCCAGGTCGCGATGCGCGAGCCCATCTGGGTGGGTGAAACGCCGACCTGAAAATCCGGGTAGCGGTTGCGCAGCGTGAGATCGCGGTTCTTCTCGGCCCCTCGCAGCCGTGCTTCTTCGGCCAGCAGCGACGGGCTGGCCTCCTGCGTGCGCCGTGCAAGCGCCGCTGCGTCGAGCGCCGTCAGCGCGGGCAGCGGCCGCAAGGCCTGCGGTTCCGCCAGCGGCGCGGCGCCATCACGAGCCAGCAGCGCGTTCATCCGCGTGCGCAGTTGCCGCTTCTCGCTGTCCAGCGCAATCAGCTCGGAGCGCATCGCGGTCTGCTCGAGCTGCGCGCGGATCGCGTCCTGCTGCGAGGCGAGCCCGCCGGCATAACGCGCCTGCGCGACCTGCTCCAGCCGCGAATTCAGGTCGAGGATTTCCAGCGTCAGCCGCTCGGTGCCCGCGGCGAGGTAGTACTGCGCATACACGGTCTTGATGCGCGCCGCGAGTTCGCTCCACGTTGCCGCGGCGCGGGCGCTGGCCTGCAGTGCATCGGCGGCGGCCACGTCGCGGCGCAGGTCTCGCTTGCCCCAGGCGGGCAACGGCTGTAACACCGTGTACTTGGCTGCGCCGACGCGGTTGGGCAGCAGACTGGGTCGCGCGTCGCTGCCGGAGTTGTTGATGTCCTCCAGCTCGACGCGCAGCACCGGGTCGGGCAAGGCGCCGGCGGGCTGTACGCGTTGTGCCGCCGCGTCCGCTTCGAGGCGCATTGCCGCCAGTTCCGGGTTCTGCTCCCGCGCATGCTCGAGCAGGCTCTGGAGGCTGGCGCCCAGCGCGGAGGGCTGTGCCCATGCGCAGACCGTGGCGCCCGCGCCGATCAGCGCGGCGACCATCAGGCCTCGTGCCCAGCCGTCAATGGCCACGGCAGCATCCTTTGGAACCGCCGTGTCCTTGACCATGCGCGTGTGCACTTCGGCAGCCCGATGAGGCGGTGTTCGCGGGCGCCGGTTGAGCGTGTGCGGCAGGCGCCGCGGAATAGCCGGCCGCGCCAAGAGCGGCCAGCAGAGCGGTCGTCATCGCAGGACGCGAGGCCGCAGCGTCAGACGCCCGAACACGAACGCGCCCGGTCGGCTGGTCGACGCCTGCGCCGGTAACGCCCTCCACGGGCTGCAACGCCCGAGTGACGTTGACCACGCAGGAGCCGCAAGTCATGTTGCGTACGTCGAGTTCGATGGTTGGCATGAGGAAGTTCTTTCAGGGCGAATCGATGATTTGGTCAGCACCTGGGCTGACCAAATGGCGGAATCGACGGCGCTGGCCGAACATGGATGTCACCGTGAAGGGACGTGCAAAGTGATGAATTGAGCTTACACATGGCGCGCGGGCCGCGTCTGATCCAGATCAACTCCGCCGCTGCATGGGCCGACCCGGCCACGGCCAGGGGGGCGACCCACCATTTGATCCGGGGTGTTCTCATGTCAATGACGCTCCTGAAGAAACGACGAAGCCGACTCACAGCACCAGCGGCTGGTCTGGCAGTTCATTTCCGTTGTGGCCGTCCGCAGGAAAATGCTTCACCAGATGCTGCGTGACAGCCTGCACGCCGCTCAGCACACCGCCTTCGTAGTTGGACTGCCTGAAGGCCGCTTCCATTTGGCGGCACACCGCGTTCCATTCCTGCGCGTCCACCCTGGCGTGAATTCCCCGATCGGCAACGATCTCGACAGCCCGATCCGCGAGCAGCAGGTAGATCAGCACGCCCGTGTTGTGCCGGGTGTCCCAGACGCGCAGTTGCGAGAACAGGTCGATCGCCCGTTCTCTGGCCGACTGCCCCTTGAAGAGCGGCCAGCCGTCCAGTGCCCCCTCGACCGCGAAGCGGATTTCTCCGACATGGG
>JAYVWK010000046.1:0-3166 GCA_043786185.1 Burkholderiales bacterium | reverse complement strand
CGCGCGCCAGATGCTGCAGGTAGTCCTTGGGATGGTAGTAACTGATGAATTGCAGGGCGTCGGCGATCGACGAGACGAAGTCTTCGTGGCTGATGATGGGCATCGGAAAAACCTGGCTGGGTGCGTGCGGAGGGCCGGATTTTACGCCACTCACCTCGCCGCGTGCCGCCAAGCGGCCCAACCTGGGCGCCGGCGCCACCATTGGTGCCAGGGCAGTGGTCGATGCGCCCGCTGACGGCTACGCCATGATGCTGTCGAACACCGCGCCGATCAGCATGATGCCGCGCTGGCGCGGCGGGTGGTCGATAAGCAGGCCGATGCCCGCGCCGATGTGCTGTTCGCCATGATCGATGGCGGCCGTGCCGGCGCGATCGACGCCTGCCGTGCGCGCGGCATCAGCCAGATCGGCAACGTGTTCGACTGGACCTTGCGCGAGCCCGAGGTTTTCGTAGCCTCGGCGATTGCCGATTCCGGTGTCTGCATCGAACTGGCCGCGCGCGATCATGTAAGCGGCACCCTGCGCATGGGCGTGCGTCGCAGTTTCGGGCTCGAGATGTGCGCTGTGGTGCGCCTTGCACTGGCACCACGGGTCGACGCATCGGCTCTGGCCGCGGTTGAAAGCGCGCGCATGGACTTGCTGAGTGGCGCTATCGTGCCGGCCACTGCGTATTGCGGTGCGGAAATGGTGATTGCCTGAACGCTGCGCGCGTGGGCCGGGAGGCCGTTTGTCCCTCAAAACCGCTTGACCAGCACCAGGGTCTCACCCTCGCGCTTCATCTCCACCCGATTCAGGAAGCTCATGCCCAACAGGCCCACGCCGATGCCCGGACCTTCCAGTACGGTGGCATCGACGTTGTAGAACGTGATCGGGCCGGCGCTCACCTGATCGAGCTTGATCCGCCAGGCACGCACCGGACCATTGGCGGTGTTGGCTATGCCGGCTAGGCCCTTCTGATAGTTGATGCCGATCTTCTGCGCCATTGCCACGTCCAGCGTGACGTTGGTCGCGCCGGTATCGATAAGGAACGGCAGGTTCACGCCGTTGACCGCAACCGGGGTGGCGTACATGCCGGCGCGCACCTGGGTCAGCGTGAGGCTGGGGCGCAGGTCGGCGCTCGCGGCCTGTGCCGGACCGCTTGCCAAGCGCATCAGGTTGCCGTCGTATGTCATCGTCAGGCGCGACAGGAAACTCATGCCCAAGAGCACCGTCTCGCCGGTGCCGGCACCTTCGCCCACGGCACCGTCGACATCGGTCAGGGTGATGCCGCCTACCCGCACGCTGGAAAGCTTCACCGCGAATGCGGGCTTGGGGCCGCCGGCGGTGGTCACGGTGAATTGCGTGCCACGCCGATAGTCGACCCCGATGCGCTTGGCCACCTCGGCCGACATCCACACCAGCGAGGCGCCGGTATCGACGAAGAACTTGACCGCGCGCTGGTTGATCGTACCGACGGTGACGTAGTGGCCGGCGCCGTCGGGCGCGAGCGCAACGCTGGCGCCGGCTGCGGGTGCGGCGGCGGGTGTGGCGGCAAGTGCGGCGGCGGCGCTGCCAGTGGCGGTGAATCCCTCACCCATGCGCAGCACACGTTTTTGGCCACCGATATCGAAGGTCGCGCTGTCGGCCGCAGCGGCCACCAGGGTGACGCCGTCGGGGGTTTTCTGGCCGACGGCAAGCGTACGCGGCGCGCCGCCGTTGATCGACACCAGCGCCTTGCCCGGGAACAGGCCGACCACGCTGACACTGGCGGCCGTAGCGAGGGACACAACCGACAGCAGCAGCGAGCCAACGGTCGCGGCGGCCATGCGCCGCGCCGCAGTCAGGACTGCCGCAAACGTGCACGCGACCATGGCGTCAGTCGCGAAAATTCTGGTAGGTCAGCGGCACTTCGGTGATCTCGCGGCGCGCCACTGCGATCACCGCCTGCAGATCGTCGCGCTTGGTGCCGCTTACCCGCACCGCATCGCCCTGGATGCTGGCAGTTACCTTGATCTTGCTGTCCTTGATCAGACGCACGATCTTTTTCGACAAGTCCGATTCGATGCCGTTCTTGATCTTGATCGTCTGCTTCATGCGGTCACCGCCGATTTTCTCGGGCGTGCCGATATCGAGAAAGCGTACGTCGACCGATCGCTTGCTCATCTTGCCCACCAGCACATCGCGCACCTGGCCCAGTTTGAACTCGTCGTCGGCGAAAGCGGTGAGTTCGTGCTCTTTTTGCTCGACGCGCGCGTCCGAGCCCTTGAAGTCGAAGCGCGTGGAAATCTCCTTGTTGGCCTGCTCCAGCGCATTCTTGACTTCAACCATGTTGGCTTCAAGCACGATATCGAACGATGGCATCACAAAACTCCTGCGCCGGGGGCGACGTTGCGTCGATTGTAGCCAACCTTGGCGCACAGCCCACTCGTATAATCGGAAGGCTTGAAAGCCGCCTCAAACCCGCCTGGCGACCATGTCGACGTTTCAGGAAAATGTTTCCCTAAAGCCCTTGAACACCTTCGGCATCGAGGCGCGTGCACGCTATTTTGTGCAATGCACAACAACGTCCGAAGTGCAGGCGGCGGTGAGCGAAGCGGCGCGCCAAGGCTGGCCGCGCCTGGTGCTGGGCGGCGGCAGCAACCTACTCCTCACGCGCGATTTTCCAGGGCTTGTGATGCTTATGGCAAACCGCGGCATCGTGCTGGCCGAGACACGAGCGGACGCCTACATCGTGCGTGCCGCCGCCGGCGAAAGCTGGCATGGGTTGGTGATGCACACGCTCGATGCGGGTTGGAGCGGACTGGAAAACCTGGCCCTGATTCCGGGCACGGTCGGGGCCGCGCCGATGCAGAACATCGGCGCTTACGGCGTGGAGCTTGAGTCCGTATTCGAAAGCGTGGAAGTGCTCGATACGCGTTCCGGTACGGTTCTCACCCTGCCGCGTGCCGCCTGTGGCTTCGCCTATCGCGACAGCATCTTCAAGGGCGCGGCGCGCGACCGCTACGTGATTCTGCAGGTGTCGCTGCGCCTGCCGCGCGACCGGCCGCCGCTATTCGCCTACGCGGATCTGCGAGCTTTTTTTGCCGAGCGTGGCATAAGCCAGCCGAGCGCGCGCGAGGTGTGCGCCGCGGTGATCGCCATCCGCCGCGCCAAGCTGCCCGATCCGGCTGTGCAGGGCAACGCCGGCAG
>JAYVWK010000045.1:0-14511 GCA_043786185.1 Burkholderiales bacterium | reverse complement strand
GCGGCTTTCCTGCAGGCGCTGCGCCAGGACCCTTGCCTGGCGCGCGTCAAGCTGATCGCCGAGCCGTGGGATATCGCCACCTGGGAGACCGGCCGCTTTCCGCCGGGCTTCGCCGAATGGAACGACCGCTACCGCGACGCGCTGCGCGGCTTCTGGCTGACCGCAAGCGTTACCTGCGGCGAATTGGCGCGGCGCATCGCCGGCTCCTCCGACCTGTTTCGCCACAGCGGCCGCCTGCCGCAGGCAAGCATCAATTTCTTAACCGCGCACGACGGTTTCACCTTAGCCGATCTGGTCGCCTACGAACGCAAACACAATGAGGCCAACGGCCAGAACAATCAGGACGGCAGCAACGACAATCGCAGCGCCAACTGCGGCGTCGAGGGCCCCTGCAACGACCCACAGATCAATGCCAGACGCCGGCGCCTGATGCGCGCGCTGCTGGCCACACTTTTCGTATCGCAAGGCGTGCCGATGCTGCCGGCGGGCGACAACCAGGGTCGCACGCAGGACGGCAACAACAACGCCTATTGCCAGGACAACCCGCTTACCTGGATCCACTGGGATGGCGCCGACTTGGAGCTGCGCAGCTATTGCGCGACCTTAGCCCGGTTGCGGCGCGCGCATCCGGCGCTCAAGCGCTGTGTCTGGTTCGACGGCTCGCCAACCGCTCTTGCCGAACCTGATGTGACGTGGCTGACTCGAAGTGCCCAGGCGATGAGCGCCGCCGACTGGGACGACCAAGCCAATCGCTGCTTCGGCTTCCAGTTGGGACGCATCGACGCCTGCGAATCCGCGCTCCTGGTATTGCTCAATGGCGCCATGGAGGAGGTCGAGTTCCGGCTGCCGCCGGCGCCCGGTGAAGCATGGCGGCTAGCCCTTGATTCCTCGCAGCTGGCAGCGGGCATCGGCGAGCAGGTCGCGCACCTGCCGGGCGAGGCCGTCCTGCTGCTGATTTCGTCACCACTCGGCGCGACCGACCCGCACCATGGATGAACCCTGGCGCCGACTCGCCACAGCCGCCGGCATCGAGCCCGGCTACTGGGATGGCCTGGGAGCGCGCCGCGACCTCACAGAGCCCACTGCGCGCGCGCTGCTGGCCGCACTCGGCCATGACCCCGGCGCCGATCCCGCTTCATGCGCAAAGGCGCTGGAGAACGCCGCCTGGATGGCGCCGCTGCCGGCGCTCCTGCAAATCGCGCCGGGTGCGCGCTTCACGGTCGACCTGACGCTGCCGCCCGCGGCGGCCGGGCGGGACGTGGCATGGCAGGTACACCTGGAGTCCGGCGTGAGCCACCACGGTAGCAGCGCGCTGCCACAGGAGCCCGCTGCCGAATTCGGCGCCATCGATGGGGTTGTCAACACGCGTTTTCGCCTGACCATCGACCTGCCGGCGCCGCTCGCACCCGGCTATCACCGCCTGATCCTGCCGGACCACCATGCCGCGGCGGCGCTGCTGGCGGTTCCGCCGCGTTGCCATGTGCCGCACTTCTTGGCCACTGGCGGTCGCTGCTGGGGCCTGGCGGTGCAACTCTATTCGCTGCGCTCGGCACGCAACTGGGGGATTGGCGACTTCAGCGATCTGGCGCGTGTCGCGACCATTGCCGGGCACGCCGGCGCCGCCTTGATCGGATTGAATCCGCTGCACGCGCGGCATCTGGCCCGCCCCGAGGACGCCAGCCCCTACGCACCCTCGTCGCGTCTGGCGCTTGACCCGATGCTGCTTGACGTCGAGGCAATCGCCGATTTGGCCACTTGCAGCGCGGCGCAGGCCCTGATCGCAGCGCCCGCCTTCCGGGTGCGTCTGCGCGCCGCGCGCGACACGCCCTTGGTCGACCACGCGCTAGTGGCCGCCTTGAAGCTGCCGGTACTGCAACTGTTGTTCGAACACTTCCGCGCCCGATCCGCGCCAGGCACCGATGCGCGCCGCGCCAGCTACAGCGCATTCGTGGCGCGCGGCGGAGTCGATCTTGAACACTTCGCCATTTTCGAGGCGCTGCGGCTGTGGCTGCGCTCGCGCGACGGCGAGCTGGCCGGCTGGCGCGACTGGCCGGCCGAGCGGCACGATCCGGGTGGCGCCTGGGTGCGCGAGTTCCGCACCAACAATGCGCTGCGGGTCGAATTCCAGCTTTACCTGCAGTGGCAGGCCGACCTGCAGTTGCAAGCCGCGGCCGACGCCGCGCGCGCCGCCGGCATGCGTATCGGCCTGTACCGTGACCTGGCCGTGGGCGCGGCCGCCGACGGCGCCGAATGCTGGAGCGCGGGCAATCTGATCGCCCGCGGCGCAAGCGTGGGCGCGCCGCCCGACCTGCTCAACCGCGAGGGCCAGGACTGGGGCCTGCCGCCCTGGAACCCGCGGGTGCTCGAAGAGCGCGAATACGCGCCGTTTCGCACACTGCTGGCGGAAAACATGCGTGCCGCCGGCGCGCTGCGCATCGACCACGTGATGGCCCTGACCCGCCTGTTCTGGATCCCCGCCGGCATGCGCGGCGCCGCCGGCGGCTATGTCAGGAACGCATTCGAGGTTCTGGCCGGCGTCGTGGCCATCGAAAGCGTGCGCAACCAATGCATGATCATCGGCGAAGACTTAGGCTCGGTGCCCGACGGCTTGCGCGACGCGCTGGCCGCGCGCGGCTTCTTGTCCTACAGGGTTCTGCTGTTCGAGCGCCACTGGTCGGGTGATGGTTCATTCAAGCGTCCCTGGGAGTACCCGGCGCAGGCGCTGGCCACGGTGGTCACGCACGACATGCCGACTATCGCCGAGTACTGGAGCGGCGACGACATCGCGCGCCGCGACGGCCTGGGCCTGTTTCCCGAAGCAGCGCTGCGTGACGCCGAGGCCGGCCGTCGCGCGCCGGAGCGCCAGGCCTTGCAGCAACTGCTGGGGGAGCTCGGCTTGGCGCCGGACGAGACGCCCACGCAGACCGCACCGACCGCCGCCCTGCATGCGGCCGTCGCGCGCTGCAACGCCATGCTGGCGGTGGTGCAGCTGGACGACATCAGCGGCGAAACCCTGCCGGTCAACATTCCGGGCACGCACCTGGAATACCCGAACTGGCGGCGCAAACTTTCGCTTGACATCGAGGATCTGCCAGCCGATCCGCGCTTCGTGTTGTTGGCTGACACCATGCGCGGCGCCGGCCGCGCCTGAACCGCTCAAAGCGCGCGCAGCGCCGCGCAAGCGCCCAGCAAGGCCGCTGCCGGCCGCACGATCACCCACGTCGGAATCGCCGCCACATAAGCCTCTTGCACCGCCTTGGCCTCGAAGCACGCACGAAAGCGGCTGCCCTGCAGAAACGGCAGCAGGCGCGGCGCGATGCCGCCTCCGATGTAGACCCCGCCGCGCGCGCCGGTGATGAGCGCCATGTCGCCGGCAACCGCGCCCAGTACGGCGCAGAAAACGTCCAGCGCACGCACCGCGCGCGCATCGCTGCCGTCCAGCGCGCGCGCACTGACCTGTGCCGCGTTAAGCGATGCGGCCTGCCTACCGTCGAGCAGCGCCAGCGCGGCGTACAGCGCCGTAAGCCCGGTGCCGGAAAGAATGGTTTCGTTGCTCACACGCGGCGTGGCGCGCCGCAAAACGGCCGCCAATGCGATCTCGAGATCATCCTGCGGCGCGAAACCGGCGTGCCCGCCCTCCCCGGCCAGCGCCAGCCAGCTGTTGCCATGCGGCACCAGCGTCGCCACCCCCAGACCGGTGCCGGGACCCAGTACCAGCATGGGACAGTGTGCGCGCGCGCTGCCGCCACCGATCCACTGCGTGTCGCCAGGCGCGAGTTCGGGCAGGGCCAGTGCCAGCGCCTCGAAATCGTTCTGCACAAGGAGCTGCGCCAACCCGAGTTCGGCACGCAATTGCGTCTGCGAAAACTGCCAGCTGCTGTTGGTGAAGCGAAACACGTCGCCTGTCACAGCGCCGGCCACTGCCAGACATGCCGCAACCGGGCGCGCGCCGCGGCTTGCCAGGTAGTCGGCCAGTGCCGCATGTGGCGTGGCGTAATCCGCGCACGCAAGCGTCGCCGGCGCGTGCAAGGCGGCGTCCGGGCCGCACAGGGCCGCGCGCAAATGGGTGCCGCCAATATCGGCCACCAGCCAGGATGCCTCGTTCGGCGGCGTGGCGTTCATCGCTGCCGCCGCGCCCTTGCCGCCAGCCGCTGCGCCTTGTTCTTCATCGCGCGGGGGATAGCGTGAAGCGGAAGGTGGCGCCCAGTCCCGGCGCGGCTTCGACGTCGATGCTACCGCCATGGCGCGCGATGATGCGCCGGACGATGACCAAGCCGATGCCCGAGCCCTCGAACTCGTCGCGCCGGTGCATGCGCTGGAACGGCGTGAACAGCTTTGCTGCATATCGCATGTCGAACCCCGCACCGTTGTCGCGCACGTAAAAACATGCCTGACCGGTCGAGTCCGGCAGGCAGGCGAGCTCGACGCAGGCGTCCGCCGTCCTGGCGGTGAATTTCCAGGCATTGTCCAACAGGTTGGTGAGAACGATGCGCAGCAGTGCGGGATCGCAATCGGCAACCAGCCCGGCGGCAACCGTCGATCGCACGGCACGTCCGGGTTGCGCCTGCCGCAACTGCTGGAATACCTCGCGCCCCATGGCGCTTAAGTCGACCCGCTCGCGTGCAACCTCGATCCGGCTGATGCGCGACAGATCGAGCAGGTCGTCGATCAATGCGTTCATGCGCACGCAACTGGCCAGCACGCGGTCGATCAGGGCCCGGTCGTCCGGATGCAGCGAGGGCGCGGCGTTCTCGACTACGATGTTGAGAAAGCCGTCGATCGCCCGCAGCGGCGAACGCAAGTCATGCGATACCGAATAGGAGAATGCCTCGAGTTCGCGGTTCGCCGCCTCCAGCTGTGTGGTGCGCTCGCGCACCCGTGCCTCGAGATCTAGGTTGAGCGTGAGCAGCGCGCGTTCGGCGCGCATGCGCATCAGTTCGGCCTGGGCGCGCGATGCGAAAATACGGAACAGCGCCTCGACCCGCGTGAAGTCGGCAAATGCTTCGGGCGCGAAGGCGCACAGGACGCCAACCGCAGCACCGTCCGGTGCCGCCAGGCAGGCCAGTACCGCACCCCGCATGCCGGCGATGGCCAGCGGGTCGCCGGCACCGGCATATGCGGCGGCGCCGGCCGCATCGAAGCGCATCCCGCCGCCGTGCAGAAAATCCTCAAGACCCAAGGCCGCGGCATCCAGCTTAGGCGCGATCGCGACCGCGACGCCGTCGCGCCAGCAGGCCAGCGGGACGACTTGTGCCGCAGCGCCGACTTCGGCTACGAACACGCAGGTAGCGCCGGTCGCCGCGCTCAGGTGGGAGGCCAGCAAGCGGAAGAATTGCGGACCTGTTTCGGCGGAAACGCCCTGCGCTATCCGCAGGATCAGGGCCTCCTGCCGCTTTTGCTCGGTGACGTTGATGGTTGCGGTGAGGATGCACGATTCGCCCGCCACCTCGACCCGTTCGGCGAACAAGCGGCAATCGGCCAGTTCTCCCGACTTGTGGCGCATGCGCGTGTCGTAGCCCAGTACCCGGCCGTCGCGCCGCAGCAGATCTACAAAGCGCCCACGCTCCTGCACCGACAACCAACTGCCGATCTCGAGCGAAGTGCGACCCAGCACGTCGGCGCGCGCATGACCCAGGGTGCGCTCGTCGGCACTGTTCACTTCGATGAAACGGCCATCGCATTCGCGCGTGATGGTCAGCCCGATCGGGCTGAAATTGAAGGCTTTGGAAAAACGCTCCTCACTGGCTTCCAGTGCTGCGCGCGCGCCCACTTCGGCGCTGACATCGGTGATGGTCGAGAAAAAGTGCGGCTCGCCGCGCCATTCGAGTGTGGCGGTAGAGACGATGGCGTCGAACAACACGCCGCTGCGTCGACGCAAGCGTAGGCGACGACCCGCGACACGGCCCTTGCCGCCGATCTCGGTGACCAGCCGGTCACGCTCCGCCGCGCTGCTCCACAACTCCACGTCAATGGCTCTGCGTCCCGCCACTTCGCCGCGCCGGACCTCGAAAATGCGTTCATAAGCTTGGTTCACCTCGGCGATCCCGCCATCGGCGCAGCGGGTGATGATCAGCGCCGCCGGACTGTCGCGGAACAGGGAACTGAACAGTTCCTCGCTGCTGCCAAGCGAGCGCTCGACGCGCCGCCGCGCGGCGATTTCCGCAGAGGTGCGGCCGAGCGCGTCGACCATAAGCGAGCGCACGAAGCCGATGTTCAGACCCAGCAGCGCCAACACCACAGCGTGATTGACCCATTGCATCGGTCCGACAGAAAAATCCGGCGCCGCACCGAGGGCACCGGCGCGCTCGGCCAGAATCAGGCCGGCCAGGACCATGACGCAAGTCGCCACGGTGGCAAGCAGCGCGCCACGGCCAAAGAAGATACCGCCGACGAACACCGCGCCGAACAGTGCGTAGATTCCGGCGCCACGGATCGAACCGTAGGCCAGCGTCGCGGCGATCGCATAGGCGATGAGTGCGACCACCAGGCCGAAAAACGCGCCACGCGCATGCCCGCGCCTGAGCAGCAGGTAAAGCAGGGCCACGACCGCCACCATCCCCCACATGGCGAGCGCTTCGCGTCTGAAGCCGGCCACCGGCAGCAACAAGGCCAATGCGGGAAAGGCGACCAGGCACGACACCAGCAGCATGCGCACCGCGGGCATGGCACGCTGCATCAGGTCGTCCTCGACGGGAAGATCACCTGCCTGGCGGGCGCCGGCTGCGGGAACTTGCATGCCTGAAACAGTCTCCTGCGAATCACCTCGGCCGGTGGCTCCGGCCTTGCTTCGAGTGTACCGGATCACCGCGCACGTGCAGCCTGCAGGTCGGCCTGCTGCTACTGCATCAGATACGCGCCGGAAGACAGCGCCGTGCCCGGCATCACCGGCATGCGCGACTGGCACACCATGTTGCGACCACCCTCCTTGGCGCAATACAGCGCTGCGTCGGCCTGCGCCAGCACCACCTCGGCGGGTGTATCGGCCGAAGGCACCTCGGAGGCGACCCCGCAACTGACCGTGACCCCGGCCAGCACCCCGGGCGCCGCCTGCACCTTCAGGCAGGCAATGGCGGCACGCAGGCGTTCGGCCACCAGCAGGGCGCCGGCGCAATCGGTCTCCGGCAGCACAATGCAAAATTCCTCGCCGCCGTAGCGTGCCGCCAGATCGGCCGGACGCTTCAGTTCGCTCGAGAACACCTGCGCCACCGCTTTCAGGCACTCGTCGCCGCCCAGATGACCGTGGCTGTCGTTGAAACGCTTGAAATGGTCGATGTCGAGCAATATCACCGACAGCGGCACATGGTTGCGGCTGCAACGTCCGATCTCTTCGGCGAGCTTGCTGTCGAGGCGTCGCCGGTTGGCAATGCCGGTCAGGCCATCCATATCGATCAGGCGCATCAGTGTCGCATTCGCGCTACGCAGTTCCTCCGAGCGCAGCACCAGTTGCCGGCGCATCTGCGCGATGCGCGTCATCGAACGTATCTTCGCTTCCAGCACCTTCGGATCGAATGGTTTGGTCAGGTAATCGTCGCCACCGGCGTCGATCGCGGCTTCGATGTCGGCGCTCTCGTTGCAGCCGGAAAGAAAGATGATCGGCACCCACTGGTCGCGTGCACCGCGGATCACCCGCGCCGTCTCGTAACCGTCGATACCGGGCATCATCACATCGAGCAGAATCAGGTCCGGATCGCTGGCGCCGAAGCGGTCGATGCCTTCGCGCCCGTCCGCCGCCTGCACCACTTCATGGCCCATCTTGCCCAAATAGGCTTTGAGGAACAGCCTTTGGCTGGCCGAATCGTCGATAACCAGGATTTTCATGTGAGCTCCAGTGCGGACTGCCGGCCCGAAGGCTTGATTGCCGCGGGCCCGAACAGGGCGTCGGTGAAACAGACTTCAACTATGCTTAAGTCGTCGGCGTAGGGCTTCTTCGCGCCGAACCGTTCCAGCGCCTCGATAAGCGCATCCGGTACCGCGTGGGCCGTCGCTTCCAGGTTGGCCGCGATGCTCTCAATCCGCGCTTCACCGAACGCCTCGCCGCTGTCGTTTTGCGCTTCACTGACCCCGTCGCTGGCGATCACGAGTCGCTCGCCGCGGCAAATCGGCAGCCTGACAAAGGCATCCTCGAAGGCCGCGTCGCGCACGATGCCAAGTGCGAAACTGCCCGAACCAATGCGTTCACGCACCCCACCATGGGAGCACAGGAGCAGCGCAGGCAGGCCGCAATTGGCCACCGTCAGAGTGGACAGATCGGCGTCGACACTGGCGATGGCGGCTGCCAGAAAGTGTCCGCGCGGCAGGGCGTCGGCGACCCGCCGATTGAGCTCTTGCAATATCCGCAGGGCGGCGAAACCGCGCGCCACCATGTTGTGAAAGGCTGCCGCCACCGGCATCGCGCCCAGCGCGGCGGCCAGACCGTGCCCGGTGAAGTCTCCCACCAGCACAAGCAGGCAGCCCTCCGGCGAAAGCGCCGACAGCAGCAGGTCGCCGCTGAACACATCGGCCGCAATCAGGCGCGCGCGCAGCGCCGGTGATACATGCGCCCGCCCGGATACCGCGCGATCGAACACCTCACGCGCCATTTCCTGGTCTTCGATCACGCGTGCGTAGAGGGCACGGGTGCGCGCATGCACCGCGCGAATCCGTTCCATGGCCTTCAACTTGGCCAGCAGAACCCCGGGCGTCACCGGCTTGGTCAGGAAATCGTCGCCGCCGGCGTCGATGGCGCGCGTGAGGCTTTCCTCGTCGCCCGAGCCGGTCACGAAAATCACCGGCGTGAAGATCTCGCCCGAAAGTAGCTTCAGGCGCCGCGTGGTCTCGACGCCGTCGATGCCCGGCATCAGCAGGTCCATGAACACCACGTCGAAAATCCCCGGACGGAAGCATTCGAGCGCCGCCTCGCCGCTGCCGGCCACCTCGACTACGTAACCGGCGCGCTTCAACAGCGCGCGCAGGAAGGCGCGGCCGGTGATGTCGTCGTCGACCACCAGTGCGGTCGGCACCCGCGCCTCAGACATGCGTGGCCTGCGCCAAGTCGATGGCAGCCCGTTCGAGTAGAGCGCAGACCCGCGCGAACTCCGGCTGCATCTGCGCCAGCGCCGCGTCCAGGCCCCCCAATTCGCCTTGCTTGGTCTTGGCTTCAAGGTCCCGTGCCTGTGCGGAAAGCCGCATGGCACCGATCATGGCCGCACTCGATTTGAGGGTGTGCACGTGGCGCGTGACGACCTTTGCGTCGGCGCGCACCTGCGGGTCGGCCAGCTGGTGGAACATCGCAGCGGTGCTGGCCACGAAGTCGTCGACAAGTACCGGCAACTCCTCACCCATGGTATCGGACAGTTGTGCGAACTGCGTGGCGTCGATGGCCGCCGCCGGCGCTTGCGGCGTGACGCTGGTGGCTGCATCGATCCGGGCGTGTGCGGCGACGGCCGCCACCGCAGGCATCTCGGGCAGGCCCCCGAGCCAGCGCGACAGCATGTCGACGATCTGGCGGCGGGTGAAAGGCTTGGGCAGAAAATCATCCATGCCGGCCAGGTTGCAGGCATCGACCGCCTCGCGCAGTACGTTGGCTGTCATGGCGACGATCGGTCGGCGCCCGGCCAGTTCACCCGCGGCCTCGGCCAAGCGGATGCGGCGGGTCGCCTCCAGCCCGTCCATCACCGGCATGTGGACATCCATGAACACCAGATCGACCCGCTCCCGTGCCAGCACTTGCAGCGCCAGACCGCCGTTCTCGGCTTCCAGCACCTCGATGCCGAAGCCCTTGAGCGTGGCGCGCGCCACCTTGCGATTGACCACGTTGTCCTCGACGACCAGTACCCTTCCCGCAAAACGGCGGGGCGTCAGCGCCTGCAACGCCGCGGCGCGGCTGGCGCCGGCCGCCGCGCGTTTGCAACGCATGGTGAAACTGAAGGTGGAGCCCTGGCCCGCTTCGCTCACCACCGTGAAGGCGCCCCCCATCATCTCGACTAAGCGCAGGCAGATCGCCAGGCCCAGTCCGGTGCCGCCGAAGCGCCGGGTGGTCGAGGCGTCGGCCTGGGTGAAGGGCCGGAACAGCTTGTCGCGTTGTTCGGCTGTCATGCCGATGCCGGTATCGGTAATCGTGTAGCGCAGTACCACATCCTCGGCCGTGCTCTCGGCCACGGCCGCGGCGATGCGCACCTGCCCCGCATCGGTGAACTTGAGCGAGTTGCCGAGCAGGTTGCCCAACACCTGGCGCAGGCGCCCGGGGTCGCCAACCACGTCGCGCGGCAGGTCGGGAGCGGCATCGCCGGACAACAGCAAACCCTTGCCCGAAGCGCGCGAGCCGGACAGGGCCAGCACATCGTTCATCGCCTGCAGCGGATCGAAGGCGATCGATTCGAGGCCGAGCTTGCCGGCCTCGATTTTCGAGAGATCGAGAATATCGTTGAGAATTTCAAGCAGCGCCTGGCCGGAACGCTGGATCGTCTCGACGTAGTCGCGCTGGTCCACCGACAGTTCGGTATCGAGCAGCAGGTCGGCCAGCCCCAGCACGCCATTCATCGGGGTGCGCACCTCGTGGCTCATGGTCGCCAGGAACTCGCTCTTGGCGCGCACCGTCTCCTCGGCGTTCTCGCGTGCCTCGATCAGGCGATGCGACTCTTCGTGGCGCGCGGTGACATCGGTATAGACAGTGACGAAGCCGCCGCCCGGCACCGGCGTACCGCGTACTTCGACCACGCTGCCGCTGGACAAGGTCCGTTCGAACCGATGCGGCTCGGCGCGGCGCGCGAGTTCGAGCCGTTCCCGCACCTGGGCTTCGGCATCGCCGGGCCCGTATTCGCCGCGTTCGGCATTGAAACGCAGGAATTTCGCCAGCGGGTCGCCGACGGTGAATCGATCGCGCGCGAAGCCCAGGAGCGTCAGGAACTGATCGTTGAAAGCGATGATGTCGAGCTTCGCATCCATCACCGAGACTCCCAGCGGCATGTGCTCGACGATCTGGCGCAGCATGGTGGCGGTGGCCGCCAGCTGCCGCGCGGCGGACTGCAACGCGGTGATGTCGTTGACAAACACGAATATGCCAGCCACGTGGCCGTCCGCACCCATGTCCGGCAGGTAGCGCGTGTCGATTGAGCGGGTCAGGCCGGCACCAGTTGCCTCACTCTTGTAGCGCACCGTCTCGCCGGCCAGCGCGCGCTTGAGATAGGGCGACAAGAGCTGATAGTCGACCGCGTCCATCATCTCGCACACCGTGCGACCGATATAGTCATCCGGACTGTGGCCGAACCACAGTTCGTACGCACCGTTGACGA
Source organism: Burkholderiales bacterium (assembly GCA_043786185.1). Taxonomy (GTDB): domain Bacteria; phylum Pseudomonadota; class Gammaproteobacteria; order Burkholderiales; family JAEUOS01; genus JAEUOS01. Next base: position 3,241 of record JAYVWK010000045.1, on the reverse strand, counting down.
ACCGATAGCGCTGGTCCGTATCCACGTAGGCGATCAGCGCCGGCGTGTTGTCTGTGATGGTGCGCAGGCGCTGTTCACTTTCCGCAAAAGCGTTACCGGCGGCGCGCGACTCGACCAGCAAGGCATTGAATTCGCCGGCGACATCACTGATTTCGTCGGCGCCCGAGGTAGGCAACAGGGCGGCGGATGTAGGGTCGCGCCGCAGGCCCTGAATGCCGTCGCGCAATGCTGTCAGCGGCTTCAACAGGCGCGCGATTCCGATCCACACGATGACTGGCAGAAAAAGCACCAGCAAGGCCGCAGCCGACAGTGTGCGCCGCTGCGCACTGGCGATCGGCGCGAACGCTTCCTCCACCGGCATCACCGCCACCAGAACCCACGGCACATGCGCCAGGCGCTTGAAGGCCCAGAGTCCATGCAAGCCGGTCTGGACGGCGACGCCTTCGCTCCAACCCCTGGGTTCGCGCATGGCCTGATCGAATACCTGCGACTGCCCGGGACCCGGGCCGTCGGTCAGGATGCGCGCGCGGTCGTGGGCGACCACGAACTTGCGGTCCAGCGACAACAGGCTGAAGCGCCCGCCGCGGCCGATCCTGGCATCCGCCAGGCCGCCCAGGAAATTGGGCTTCAGCAGTTGCAGTGACCCGATGAGCATGCCCGTCACCTTTCGCTCACGATCGAAGATCGGCGCGGTGATGATCACTATCGGCTGATTCGATGGCCGCGCCATGAATGGCTGGGAAATGACCGAACGGCCGGACTGCATGGTTTCCCTGAAGTAGGCACGGTCGCTGTAATCGCGTCCACGCAACTCGCGGCCGGGCACCACGGTCACAGCACGGCCATCAGCGCCGATGATGCCGACGCTATCGTACAGGGCCGACAACGATGGCCGGCTTTCGAGGAACGCGAAGGCGCGCTCGGGGTCGCCCGCCACTTCAGGCGGCACTGTGGATGCGACGCGCACCAGTGCCTGCTGGTTCGCCTCCAGCCGGTTGTCGAGGTCATCCGCGATGCGCTCCAGGAACGATAGCTGCTGCGCGCCAATCTGCTCTTTCATATCGGTGCGCAAGAACAGACTTTGCATGCCTGCGAACAGCAAAAACAGCAGCGCGACACCGACGGTTACAGCGAACGCTGTTTTGGCCTTGATGCCTGGTGGTTTGAAGCGCATGGAGTTGTCGAGCCGTCAGGTTGAAGAGCGCGTGGCTCGATTTTGCGCTGCGGCCGCCGCCGCCATCGCAGGAAGACACGCAGCTTGGCGCGCCTGTTCGGCGCGCCGGGCGTGCGGTGGCCGGCGCGGGTTTTGCAGGAGCCGCTCAATTCATGTTGAACAGGCGGTCGAACTTGTCCACCCGCAGCACCTCGCCAACCACGCCCTGACCATTGGCGAGGCTCACCGTCTTGTTGGCCGCGGCCGCCTTGTCGCGCAGCAGCAGCAACATGCCGAGCGCGGCGCTGTCGAGGTAGGCGACGCGGCGCAGGTCGATCACCATTTCACGCACGTCCGCGGCCGCCAGCGCGCTATCGCAGGCCGCTCCGAAGTCCAGGCGGCAACCGAAATCGAAACGCCCCTCCATGGCCAGGCGCGCCTGGCCCTTGTCGTGTGTCACGTTTACCCGCATGTTTTTCCCTCCTTGATGAACCACTCGTCCTGACCGTGCGGCGTCGGTCCGAAAATGAGGTCGGACTTCCGTATCCACTGCCTTAACGGCCGCGCCGGACAATTACTGAGGGTCATGCCCATAGACCGGGCGGCAGGTCCGGATGCGCCCGCCGCCGGCCCTTGTCCGCCACCCGGCGCGCCGTATGCTAGTCTTTCTAAGCCTCGCAACGCGGCAAGGGAAACGATCATGGCCCTGATGGACTTCATCAAGAAGCAATTCATCGACGTCATCCACTGGACCGAGGAGTCCAACGAGATCCTGGCCTGGCGTTACCCGATGCAGGACATGGAAATCCAGAACGGCGCGCAGCTCACCGTGCGCGAATCGCAGCTGGCGGCCTTTGTCAACGAAGGCACGATAGCCGACGTGTTCCAGCCCGGGCGCTACAAGCTCGCCACGCAAACCCTGCCGCTGCTCACCAACCTCAAGAACTGGGACAAGCTGTTCGATTCCCCGTTCAAGAGCGACGTGTATTTTTTCGCCACCCGCCAGAAGCTCGACCGCAAATGGGGCACGCCCAACCCGGTGACCATCCGCGACCGTGACTTCGGCATGGTGCGCTTGCGCGCCTTCGGCATCTATTCGTATCGTCTGGCCGACCCGCAGCTGTTCCATCGCGAAGTCAGCGGCACGCTTGAGGTCTATACGGTAGACGACCTTGACGGCCAACTGCGCAACAGCATGATCGGCGACCTGCGGCGCTACACCCAGTTCCAGACCGCCAACGCGATTTCCATCGCCGCGGCCAACGAAGGCGGCGGGCTGGCGTCGATGGGCGCCAATCTGGCGGCTGGCGTGGGTATCGGCAACCAGATGGCCGGCGCGATGCTGGGCGCATTGACGCCGGGTGGCGCGCCGGCGGCGCCGACGGTGGCCGCAGCAGCTCCGTTGCCTGGAACCGGCTCAGGCGGCGCTGGTGCTGCGGTGGACGACATCGCGGCGACGCCGGAAAAGCTGCACGCCTTAGTCGGTAAAAGCATCCTGTCGCAGACTGAATTCGATACCAAGAAAGCGGAACTGCTGGCCAGGCTGGTGTAGGGCTTTTACAACAATTTAGGCGCGCGGCGCAATCGTGTGCGCCGCCTCGAAGTTGCCTACCGTCATCGACGCGCCCTGCCGGCTACCTGCTGCTTGCTGCTTGCTGCTTGCCGCTTGCCGCTTGCCGCTTGCGGGCGCATTGTCCCGGGGCGGCCGCAGCTTGATCGGGCCATCCGCAAGCGTTTGCACAAGCCGCGAGCGATTATCATGGCGCCACACCCCGTTAGACTGAGCCTTGCGCCATGCCCGAACCGCTTCTGATCGCCAAATCCGCCGACCTCGAACTGGCCCTTTTGCCGGCGCTGGCCAACCGGCACGGCCTGATCACCGGCGCCACCGGCACCGGCAAGACGGTGACCCTGCAAAAGCTGGCCGAGAGCTTTTCCGCCATCGGCGTGCCGGTATTCATGGCCGATATCAAGGGCGACCTGACCGGCATCGCCTGTGCCGGCCGTGCATCGGCCCGTCTGACCGAACGCTTCGCCGCGCTCAAGCTCGACCAACCTGCCTGGGCCGGTTGCCCGGTGACGCTCTGG
>JAYVWK010000044.1:0-6602 GCA_043786185.1 Burkholderiales bacterium | reverse complement strand
CTGGCCTGCCGCCAGCGCACCATCGAACAGCCCGTCGGGGTGGACCTGCGGCAGACGCACCAGCAGCGCGCCGGCGCGGTTTACAACCTCGACCTCAAGCGCGCCGGGCAGAAGTGCTGCGACCCAGATGCGGCCGCCCTCTTCGTGCATGCCCAGGAGGGCGAAGGGATCGCCGGCGCGCGCGCCAACCAGCTCGGCAACCGCCGCGGCGCTCAGCATCGGTGCGCCTGCGGGCAGCGGCTTGCGCAAGCTCGCCCGCGTTGTGTTTGCGCTCCCTGATCAGGCAGAAGCCTCACTTGAAGCGCGCTCACATGGTGATCGGTTGCACGCGCCAGATGCCATCGGCGTATTCACCGATGGTGCGGTCGCTGGAGAACGGCCCCATCGCCGCGACGTTGCGCACGGCCATGCCGAGCCAGGCGGGGCGGTCGGCGTAGAGGGCATCGACGCGCTCCTGCGCGGCGACATAGGCGGCATAGTCGGCCAGCAGCATGTAGTGATCGCCATGGTCGAGCAGGCTTTGCACGATCGGCTGGTAACGGGTCGGCTCTTCGGACGAAAAGTGGCCGCTGCCGATCTGGTCGAGCACCTGCTTGAGTTCGGGGTTGGCAGCGTAGATTTCACGGGGCCGGTAACCGCTGGCACGGCTCTTCGCGACCTCGGCGGCATGCATGCCGAAAATGAAGATGTTGTCGGCGCCCACGGCATCGCGAATCTCGATATTGGCGCCGTCCTCGGTGCCGATGGTCAGCGCGCCGTTCAAGGCCAGCTTCATGTTGCCGGTGCCCGACGCCTCGGTGCCGGCGGTCGAAATCTGCTCCGACAGATCGGCCGCCGGAATGATCATCTTGGCCACCGACACGCCGTAGTTGGGCACGAATACCAGCTTCAGGCGGCCGTCGACGCGCGCATCGTTGTTGATGGTGGCGGCGGTGTCGTTGATCAGGCGGATCACAAGCTTGGCCATGAAGTAGGCCGAAGCGGCCTTGCCGGCGAAGATCACGGTGCGCGGAATCCAGTCGCGGCCCGGCTCGGCGATGATGCGGTTATAGCGGGTGATCACGTGCAGCACGTTCAGGAGCTGGCGCTTGTATTCATGGATGCGCTTGATCTGCACGTCGAACAGCGAGTCCGGACTGATGGCGATACCCGCCAGAGGCGCGATGTAGTCGGCCAGGCGCCGCTTGTTGGAGGCCTTCACGGTGGCGAACGCGCTGAGGAACTCGGGATCCTGCGCCAGCGGCCCCAAGCGCTCCAGGTGATCTAAGCGCACGCGCCATTCCGCGCCGATGCGGCGATCGATCAGGCGCGCCAGATCCGGGTTGGCCAGCGCCAGCCAGCGGCGCGGCGTGATGCCGTTGGTGCGGTTGACCATGCGCCCGGGGAACAGGTGGTCGAAATCGGCGAAGATGGTTTCGCGCAGCAGTTGCGAATGCAGCTTCGACACGCCATTGACCTTGTGGCTGGCCAGTACCGAAAGGTAGGCCATGCGTACGCGCCGGCCGTGGCTTTCGTCGATCAGCGAGACCCGCTTCAAAAGTTCGCTGTCGTCGCTATTGTCGCGCCTGACCTGGTCTAAGAACAACTCGTTGATGTCGAAAATGATCTTCATGTGGCGCGGCAACACGCGCTCCAGCATCGCCACCGGCCAGGTTTCGAGAGCCTCCGGCATCAGGGTATGGTTGGTGTATGAAAAAATCCTGGTGGTCAGTTTCCAGGCCAGGGTCCACGGGATGTGGCGCTCGTCGACCAAAAGGCGCATCAGCTCCGGCACGGCGATCGCCGGATGGGTGTCGTTCAGGTGAATCGCCACCTTGTCGGCCAGTTGTTCGACCCCGCCATGGGTCTTGAAGTAGCGGCGCAACAAATCCTGCAGCGAGGCGCTGACAAAAAAGTATTCCTGCTTCAGGCGCAGTTCGCGGCCGTGCTCGGTGCTGTCGTCCGGATACAGCACGCGCGACACGTTTTCCGAGGCGTTCTTCGCCTCGATCGCCGCGGTGTAGTTGCCCTGGTTGAACAGGGAGAGATTGATCACCTCGGTCGAGGTAGCCGACCACAGGCGAAGGGTATTGACCGCAGTGGTGCCGTAACCCGGCACCAGGGTATCGTAGGCCATCGCCAGCACGTCGTCGGTATCGACCCAGTGCGCCTTTTTGTCGCGCAGCAGGACCCGACCGCCGAAGCGGATGGTGTACTTGACTTCGGGCCGCGCGAACTCCCACGGATTGCCGGCCACCAGCCAGTGATCCGGATACTCGACCTGGCGGCCCTCGACCACACGCTGGGCGAACATGCCGTATTCATAGCGGATGCCGTAGCCGAAGCCGGGCAGCGCCAGGGTGGCCATCGAATCGAGAAAACAGGCCGCCAGGCGGCCCAGGCCGCCGTTGCCGAGTGCGGGGTCGGGCTCCAGGTTGGCCAGTTCATCGATATCCAGCCCCAGTTCGCGCAGGGCATCGTGGCATTCCTCGTACAGGCCCAGCGCGATCAGGGCGTTGGACAGGGCGCGGCCCGGCAGGAATTCCATCGACAGGTAGTAGATGCGCTTGACGTTCTGGCGGTACTGGCGGCGGGTGGTGTCCATCCAGCGCTCGACTAAGCGGTCGCGCACCGCATTGGAAAGCGCATACAGCCAGTCGCGCGGCGACGCCGCGACCGAATCCTTGCCCACGGTATACAAAAGGTGGTTCGAGATCGACCGGCGCAGTGAAACTGGGTCGCGGCCGACGTTGTCGCCGGCGGGTGCTTCAGGTGTTTTTCGGGTGTCCATGCTGGGCTGGTGTGAAGAAAAGCTGGAAAATGGGAAGCGGGTTCGGGGCGCGCAACGGTTCAATGCCTTGTGGTGGAACGTGCAACGAGCGTGCCAACTGCGGGGCATGAGTCATGGCTTTACGCATTGGGACGCAGTTCCCGGTACAGCGCCATGTAGCGCTCGGCCGACGCCGCCCAGCCAAAATCGACCTGCATGGCGCTGCGTTGCATCGCTTGCCACAAGGCGGGTTGCCGCCACAGCGTCAGGGCGCGCTGCAGTGCGGCACCGAGGTCTGCGCTGTGCGCGGTGTTGAAGACGAAGCCGTTGGCGTGGGCGGTGCCGGCATCGCGTACCGTATCGGCCAGTCCGCCGGTACGCCGCACCAGCGGCAGTGTGCCATAGCGCAGGCCGTACATCTGGGTCAGTCCGCAGGGCTCGAAACGCGACGGCACGGCGATCAGGTCGGCGCCGGCGACGATGCGATGCGCCAGGGCCTCGTCGTAGCCGCGCTGCACCGCGACTTGGCCCGGATGGGCCTGGGCGGCGTCAAGCCATGCCGTTTCCAGAGCGGCGTCACCGCTGCCCAGCAGTGCGCACTGGCCGCCGCCTGCCAACAGGACAGGCAGCGCCGCGAGCAACAGATCGAGGCCCTTTTGCGGCGTCAGGCGGCTTACCACGCCCAACAGCGGCCCGCGCGGCGCGCCCGCCAGACCCAGTTCGGTGCGCAAGGCCTGGCTGCAGGCATCCTTGCCGCGCATTTGGTCGCCGCTGTAGCGGGCCGCCAGATGCAAGTCGGTCTGCGGATTCCACTCGTCGGTGGCGATGCCATTGAGAATCCCGCCCAAGGCGCCGGCGCGCGAACGCAGCAGACCCTCCATGCCGAAGCCGTATTCGGCGCTCTGGATTTCGCGCGCGTAGGTCGGGCTCACGGTGGTGATGCGGTCGGCGTAGTAGAGCCCGGCCTTCATGAAGTTGAGCTTGCCGTGGAACTCCAGTCCGTGCATCGAGAAGAAGTGCTCCGGCAGTCCGAGCGCGGGGAACAGTGCGGCTTCGAACTGGCCCTGGTAGCCCAGGTTGTGTACGGTGAAAACGCCGCCCGGACCGGCCCCGCCACGGGCACGCAGGTAGGCGCCGGTGAGGCCGGCGTGCCAGTCGTGGCTGTGCACGATGTCGGGGCGCCAGGCGTCGATGCCGCCGTCTGCGAAGCGGGCGGCGACTCGTCCCAGCAAGGCGAAGCGTTGCGCATTGTCCGGCCAGTCAAGGCCGTCGGCGCCGACATAGGGGTTGCCGCTGCGGGAGAAAAAGGTCGGCGCGTCGATCAGCCAGACGGGGATGGCACCAATCCGGCAGGGCACAAGGCCGATACGTTCACCTATGTCGATCCGCACGCCCTGCGCTGTCGCGACGTCGAAGAACGCGGGAAATCCGGGCAGCAGCATGCGCACATCCGCACCGGCGGCGGCCAGGGCAGGCGGCAGCGCAGCGTTGACGTCGGCCAGGCCGCCGGTCTTGAGTGCCGGATGGACTTCGGTGCTGACATACAGAACCCGCATCGCGTCGCCTTACAGCCCGGGGGTCATGTGCCCGATCGCGGCAGGCGATCGAGCATGTCCTGGGTTACCAGTGTGACGCCTTGTTGGCTGACCGGAAAGCGGCGGCCATCGTCGGCCGCGTCTTCGCCGATGACCATGCCGGGCGGAATGCGGCAGCCGCGGTCGACCACCACGCGCGACAGGCGCGCGTGCCGCCCGACCTCGACTCCGGGCAGCAGCACCGCGCCATCGATGCTGCAGTAGGAATTGATGCGGACTTTGGAAAACAGCACCGAGCGCGCCACCCGCGAACCGGAAACGATGCAGCCGCCGGAGACGATCGAGTCGACCGCCGTGCCGCGCCGGTCGTCGCGGTCGAACACGAACTTGGCCGGCGGCAACTGTTCCTGGTAGGTCCAGATCGGCCAGCTGATGTCGTACATGTCGAGCGCCGGCGTCGGCATGGTGAGGTCGATGTTGGCCGACCAGTAGGCGTCGATGGTGCCGACGTCGCGCCAGTAGGGCTCGATACCTTCCGCGCCGTCCGGATTGACGCATGAAAGCGAAAACTGGTGCGCGCAGGCCACCCCCATGCGCACCGTCTCGGGAATGATGTCGCGACCGAAATCGTGGCTTGAGGCCGGGTTCTTGATGTCGCGGTCGAGCATGTCGAACAGGAAACCGGTATTGAAGATGTAGATGCCCATACTGGCCAGCGAGCGCTCGGGTTTGCCCGGCATGGCGGGCGGATCGGCCGGCTTTTCGACGAAATCGACGATCTGGTCGGAGGCATCGACGGCCATCACGCCGAACGCTTGGGCCTCGGCGCGCGCCACTTCGATGGCGCCGACGGTGACTTGCGCGCCGCGATCGACGTGGAACTGCAGCATGCGCGCGTAGTCCATCTTGTAGACGTGATCGCCGGCTAACACCACGATGTAGTCGGACTTGTGATCGCGCACGATGTCGATGTTCTGGTAGACCGCGTCCGCGGTACCGCGATACCACGATTCATCGTCGGTGCGTTGCTGCGCCGGCAGCAGTTCGACGAATTCATTCGACTCCCAGCGCTGGAAGCTCCAGCCTTTCTGCAAGTGGCGCAACAGGCTGTGCGACTTGTACTGGGTGATCACGCCGATGCGCCGAATGCCTGAATTGATGCAATTGGAGAGTGCGAAATCGATGATGCGGAATTTGCCGCCGAAATAGACGGCCGGTTTGGCGCGCCGCGCCGTCAGGTCCTTCAGGCGGCTGCCGCGGCCGCCGGCCAGCACCAGCGCGACCGCGCGACGTGGCAGTTGCAGCCGGGTGAAATTGCCTTCCTTCATCGCCATGCCTCCATTGTTCGGTGCCATCTCTGCGCGGACTTGACCGGCACGTGGTGCCGGCCGCGCGGCAGGGGCACGCACCTGAACGAAGATTGTTACAACCCCGGTTCACAGGTTAGCAGGAACCCGTCGCGCAGGTGCCCTATGGTCGGGCGGGCGCGGCCGAATCCGGCGCCGGCGTGCGTCGCCCGACTAAGTCGGTGAAGCGATTCACCAGCCAATCCAGGGCGCAATAGAAGACACCGGCGGCCAGCGGCGGATTGAGTGTCGCAAGACCGGTGCCGGGCACGATCGGACGCCAGCTCCAGTTGCCAAGCGCCGTGCCGTAAAGCTCGAGCAGCAGCGCCAGCATGAACATGATGGCGTACAGGCGGCGCTGCCGACCGAAAAGGATGAACAGCGCGAACAGCGCGAACAAGGGCACGCTCAGCTGATCCTGGCCGCTCCAGGCCAGGAGCAGCACCAGCGGCGCGGCGGCCAGTGGCACCAAGAGCGCGATGCGCTCATCCAGATGCTTGGCCAGGATCAATCCCAGCAGGTAGAGCAGGGCATGTCCCGGCGGCACGAACAACGGTACATTGCCAAACTGGTAGTCGTACAGGCCCCATGCCAGCGACGCGACGATTTCACCAAGCCCGGAAATCCACACGCAGGCCAGGAGGCGCCGGCCGAGCGCCGGCGGCAGCTTGATGCACAAGACGCTGGCAATGGTCCACACCACGAGGCTCACCGCCATCTGTCCCGGAAAACCGAAGCTGCGATCGATCCACAGGCCGGCTACGATCACCACGATCACCAGCGTGCAGATCTCGCGCGCGTGCGGCACGTCAAACGGCGGCGGCACGCGTGTCGAGCCGCGCCGCGCAGGGTCAGGAACTGCCATCGAATGTGGGTGCAAATTCCCGCAGCATACGCAATCCGTCGCCCGTCATCGTGCGGCCATGACGCCCGCCGCAGCGACCGGCCTTCAGCGCACGCCAGGCTGCTCGC
>JAYVWK010000043.1:0-7354 GCA_043786185.1 Burkholderiales bacterium | reverse complement strand
CTGATTGCGCAGTTCGATGGTGGTCAGGATCACGCCATGCTCCGGGAATTCGATGCGGCAGTTCTCGAACACGGTGCCGGCTGCGAATAATTCGAAACCGCGACCGGCCAGAATGGCGGCGCCGCCGACGCTCAAGTCGTCGATCATGAATTCCGCAAGCGTGCCATCCGGCATCGGTACCTGGCATACCAGCGGTGCCACCTTGGGGGCGGCCACCCGGAAGAAACTCCGTCTCTGCAGGCGCAGCACCGATTGCGGCAGGCGGGTGCGCAGTGCCGGCTGGTTCTCGAATCTGGTGCCCTCGGCGCGCTGCGTGGAGAACTGCGTCTTGATCTGGTCGACAAAGGTAACGAAGGTCAGGCGCTGCGCCGCCTCGATCACGCGATTGACCGCGGCGTCCTGTGCCAGATCGAACACCAGCTCCTCGAATTCCGGGTTCAAGTGCAGCAGGTTGGTGACGATGAAACCGTCGGCCGCACCGAAATAGAGGGTCACCAACAGGCGCCGATCGATGACTTCGCGCAGGATGGCGATGATCTCGCGTCGCGCCACCACCTGAAATTCCTGATTGGCCCCGTCTTCCGACTCGGGCTGTGCGGTGGTACGACTGTTCACGTTTTCCTTCCCGTCGATTCGGTCTCCAGGCGGTAAACCCAGGCCAGTAGTTCAGCGATCACAGTGTATAGCAGCGGCGGAATTTCGCTATCGAGATCAACCTGCATCAGCATGCCGACCAGTTCGCGCGACTCGTGCACGTGCACACCGGCTGCGCGCGCACGGCGCATGATCTCCTCGGCCACTATGCCTTCACCCTTGGCGACAATGCGCGGCGCACTGCCACCTTCGTGATAGGTCAAGGCCACGGCGTGCGAGAGGTTCGGCGCTTCCGCCTGCATCCACGTCATGGCTGTATGCGCAGTCCGGAGAGGCGAATCCCCGCGTTGGCCAGCGCGTCGGTCAACACGCCTGCATTGCTGGTGAGCCGGTCGGTGGTGGAAGCCGCGGCGTGGATCACCAATTGCAGGCGATCGCCGGCTAAGCCGATATGTGCTTCGAGCCTGCCCAGATGCGGCAACTCCAGGGCTAGCCGGGTGGCCCAGGCGGCCTCTTCGGCGGCGGCTTCGGGTGCGTCTTGCCGTGACTCTTCATCGCCGATACGTTGGCGCATCTCGAGCTGCAACGCCTGGCCCGGCCAGGCTTCGATGGTTACGCACATGCTGCGATGTTCGAGCAGATCCAGTTGTTCGCGTACGATCGCTTGCAATTCCCCGGGGACAAGTTCGGCTTGCGTCGGCGCGGCCAGCGGATTGTGTGTCGCCCGTTCGTCACCGCGACTGTTGCCGGAAGCGGCTGCGACGGAGCTGGCCGCAGCCACAGCCTGCGGCTCCCGTTGCAAGCGGGACAGCGGGTACTGACCACGGCTCCAAAGTGCCAGATGCGACTCATAGAACATGCCGCTGTCACGCACCAGCGCGCCGAGCGCCGCGGCGAACGCGGTTACGGTTTGAACATTGGCAGCGACCGGACCTAAGGCCAGCGGGCGCGCATCGGTGGTCGCGAATTCGCTGAGTTGCTGGGCCAGCGATCCCAGCACGACCTGCGCGGCGCCCCGCACAACGGCGCTTGCGCTTGGCGCGGTGTTGCCGGCGGCACCGGCTGCGGCGGCAATCGCAGCGGCCGCGGGGTTGCCGCTGCCGATGCCGGCGAAGCGCAGCAGGACCGACTGGCCACTTTCGGGGAGGCGTGCGGCAACGCTGTAGCGTTCTCCGGCGATGTCGACAATGCCTTGCGTTTCGTCAAGCCGCGCCAACACCACCGCCGGCAGCACGCGGCCTGCGAGCCGCTGCAGCAGTTCGCCACCGTGGCGTGCGTCGTTTTCCGCGCTGATCGCGCTGACGGCCGCCACCGCACCGGGCGCGGCGATGGCGGCGCTGCCGGCGGCGATCGCTCGCCGTACCGCTTCCGTCGCGAGCTGCGAATTGACGGGGGCGGTGATGAGCATGCGGCTAGCCGAATTCGGAGCGGTAGGCGTTGCCGAGCCGGCGCTCGCCGCTGGCGCCGGCCAGCAGCTGCTCGAGACGCTGCAACCAGGGTGTGGTGAGCGCGCGCACCTCGGCATCATGGGCTAAGATTTCACCCAGGATATGGATGCGCTGCTGCGGATCTGCGTTCCCGGCACCGCTTGCCTGCTGATGCTCCTGCAGGTCGGCGACGCGCTGCGCACACTCCTCCTCGGCACTAACCAGTGCGTCCCAATTGCCGCTGCGAGCGGCACTGACCATCCTGTTGCTGGCTTCGGCGATCGAACGGTAGTAGTCGATGGTGTTCATGGATTGGGTTGGCGTGGGTACGGAAGAGTGATGGAACTGCCAGGTCACAGGGGCGGGTTCGGGCGCTGAAGTACGCGCGCGAAATCGGGAAGGGTTACGGACATCGGCACGCGGCTTCGATTCATGCGCCGCCGCGGGCGACGATTTCGTCCCACGCCGACTTCAGTTCGAGCAGCAGGCCGCGCACTTCATCGAGCATCGCGGCGTCGTTGCGCGCGCTGCCCTGCAGCAGGCGGCGCGTCATGTAGTCATACAGATCGGCCAGGTTGCCGGCGATTTCGCCGGCGCGCAGATCCAGCGGCGCGCGCAAGCCCTCGTCGATGATGCGGATGGCGCGCGTGATGGTGCGGTTCTTGGCGTCGATCTCGCCGGCGCGCATTTCGGTGGCCGCGCGGCCGATCGCCTCGATCGCACCTTCGTAGACCATCACCACGAGATCGATCGGTCGGGCGCCCGAGACACCACTTTCAACCCCGACCTGATGGTAGCTGGCGGCGGCATTGCGATAAGCTGCGAACATGGACTTCCCTCTTGACATGACGTTTGGATGCATCAGTTAACGACCGCGCGCCGGCGAAGTTAACCTGCAGGCGCCGCGGTAGTGAACATGGTCGATCATCATCAAGACCTGCTGTTGTTGTACTGATTCAGTTGCTGGGTCAGAAAGCTGCTGGTGGTGCTCATGCTCCCCAGCATGGTGTCGAGCGCGCTGAACTGACGCCGGTAATTCGCTTCGAGCGTGCTCATGCGCGCGCTGAAAGCCGCCTGCTGCGCGGTGTTGCGCTTGATGCTGGCGTTGAGCCCCTCGGTACGCGTCGCGAGCGGGCCGCCGCTGTCGGTCAGGGTACCGACCGCGGCGCTCAACAGCGCGCCGTATCCGCGGCTCACGCTCACCTGGCCCATTGCGCCGCTGGCCTGCGCCGCCACTTTCAGCCGCAAGCCGTCCACGGACGTCAGACCCTGCCCGCCGCCGTTCGCCGCCACACCATTGATGGTGCCGGCGACGTCGGTTCCCGCACTGCTTACCGGCGCGACGCCGAACAGGTTGGCCGCGCCCGAGCCGGTCGGAACCGTTACCGCCGACAGCGTGCCGAAGGCCACCGAGGTCACGCTGAGCACACCGCCGCTCTGGCTTACGGTGGTGCTGATGCCAAGCGCCTTCAGGCCGCTGTCGCCGTTGATCTTCGACTGGATTTCGGCTGCCAGCGCGTCCGCGCTGGCATAGGTCCCGGCACTCAGTGTGATGCTTGCCGCCTGACCGTTGATGGCAAGGCCAAGGGCATCGTTGACGCCTGCGCTGATCGACAGCCCGGCTGCGCCGTCGCCGACGAGCCGTCCCTGGCGCGCGGCCTGGGTCACGTTCACCGCGTAGGATCCGACAGCCAGGGCGGGGGCCGCGGTGACGAATTGAACCCGCGTATCGCTCGACTTGCCGGTGGTGGTGAATAGCGCTGCGAGATCGGCGCTGTTGCTATCGACCGCTTTCTGGAACTTCGCCGTATCGAAAGCCAGCGCGCCGTCGCTCTGCAGGCTGAGACCGATTTGCGACAGCCGCGTCAAGCCGCCGCTCAAGCCGCCGGCCACCGAGGACAGGATGCCGCGCACCGAGGACTGCATGGCGCGCGCGGTGGCGTCGCCCTGCAGCGCGCCGGCGGTGCGGTTGCCGGCGTCGTAGAAGGTCAGCTGGCGCGCGGTGGTGTTGAAGCCGTTGTAGGCCTTCACGAAGCCGTCAAGCGCGCTTTTCATCGCCTCAGTGTCCGGCGCCACCGTGACCGATACCGTGCTGCCGGTGTTGACCTTGGTGAGATTGAGCGTCAGGCCGTCGATCGCGTCGCTCACCGTGTTGCTGGACTTGACCACGCGCACGCCGTCGATGTAGAGCAGGGCATCCTGGGACGCCTGGTTCTGCGTCAGGTTCTTGCCACTGCCGATCGCGGCTATCGGGTCGTAGGCCAGCTGCGACAGGCCCGAGGTGTTGGTGTTGCTGCCGTCACCGTCGACGGCGGTGATCTTCAGGCTGTTGGCGACGCCGCCCTCGATCGATGTGAGCGCCAGGCGAAAGCCGCTGCCGTCACTGATGATGCTCGCGCGCACGTCGCCCGCGGCGTTGTTGATGGCGTCGCGCACGCCGGCCAGGGTATTGTTGCTGGCGTCGACGGTGACGTCGAGTGCAGCCTTGTTGGGGTTGGCGGTAAAGGTATTGGGCCCGCTCGCGTAAGTGCCGAGCTGGATGCGCAGTGAACCGGCGCCGACCACGCTGTCGGCGGCGGCGAAGGCGGCCGAGCCCAGCTTCTGCGCCTGCGCCAGCGCCTGCACTTCGATGCTGTAGGTGCCGGCGGCAGCGCCCGCCGATGCGCTCGCGCCCAGCACGGTGGCGTCGGAGACACGCGCGCTGGCGGCACGAAAGGTGGCGGGAAGATCGAGCTTCCTGGCCGCATCACCAAGTGTGGAAAGCGCGCTTTGCATCTTTCCGTAGGCAGAGATCTTCGACTGAAAGCCGGTCTGCGCGCGCTGAATCGCCGCCAGCGGGGCGCGCTCGGCCTGCATCAACTGCGATACCAGTGTGTTGACGTCGAGGTTGGTGCCCGATACAGCCGATACCATGATGTCGTGCGGCCCTGCTGCTTCAGACCTTGAGATGAACCATCAGACCCTTGAGCGAATCCAGTGCCTTGCTCATCGAGAGCATTTCTTCGGAGGGCATTTGGCGCAACACCTGCTGCGTCTCGCTGTCGATCACGCGCACCACGATCTTGCCGCTGGTGTTGTCCTTCTCGAACTTGAGGTTGGTGGCGACCGCCTGCATCGAGCGGTTGGCAGCTTCGATGGCGGCATCCACCTGGGGTGCGCTGGGTTGCAAGGCAGGTGGCGCCACAGGCGGGGGCGCGGCCGCAGATGGCGGACGCTCCGGCCTGGCGCCCGCGGCGCAGATGACCGGTGAGCGCGCGGCGGAGGATTCGATTTTCATGATTTCCTTCCTGACTCAAACTGACAGTCGGATGAAATTGATCTGCTTCCTCAATTTCATTCGACTGCCCGCTTTGAGGGCGGGACAGTGCGCGCTGCCCGGGAGGGGGACGGGCGGCGCGCGCTGCGCGGGTTTTACCGCAGCAGGGTAAGAACCTGGTTGGGCAGCTGGTTGGCCTGGGCCAGCATCGCCGTTCCAGCTTGTTGCAGCACCTGGGCGCGTGACAGCGCCGCGGTTTCCGTCGCGTAGTCGGCATCCATGATGCGGCTGCGTGAGGCGGCGCTATTCTCGGCTGACACCTGCAGCACGCCGATCGCCGATTCGAAGCGATTCTGCGCCGCGCCGTAGGTGGCGCGCTCGGTGGTGATCTTGTCGATCGCGGTATCGAGCTGGCCAATCGAAGCGGTTGCCAGCGTGGCGGTGGTGATGCTGCCGGTGCTGACCGCGGTGATCGACGCGTTGTTGTCCAGGCGCGTGGTGGTGATCGCGATGGTGTCGTTGCTGGTGGTACCCGCCCCTACCTGGAAGGTCAGCGTGCCGGCATTGGCACCGAGCATGTTGGTGCCGTTGAAACTGGTACCGCCCAGGGTGCGGGTGATTTCCGAGCCGAGCTGGCTGTATTCGGCGTCGAGGTTGACGCGGTCCGAGGCGCTGTTGGTGGCGTTGGCCGACTGCACCGACAGTTCACGCATGCGCTGCAGCATGTCGGACACTTTGGAGAGCGCGCCCTCCGCGGTTTGCGCCAGCGACACTGCATCGTTGGCGTTGCGGATCGCCACGTTCATGCCCTTGACCTGGGCATTGAAGCGCTCGGCGATCGCCAGGCCGGCGGAGTCGTCCTTGGCGCTGTTGACGCGCAGGCCGGAAGACAGGCGCTGAACCGCCTGGCTTTGCGCCATTTGCGAGCTGTGAAGATTGCGCGCCGTATTGAGCGAGGTGAGGTTGGTATTGATGCCTGCCATGATGTTTCTCCTTGATCGGAAGTGGGGTTGCCCAAAGTTTCTTGCTTAAGCAGACCTAAATGGGTCGGAACTGCAGTTCATCTAGACCATCCGGGCTGGGTGACCCCTTAGGTCTGCAACTTCGGTTTTGAACCGGTGAAGATTCGGCCGCCGTTGAATCGCATATCGACCGGGGCGCAGTAAAACTTTAGTGTTTCCGCATCTGCACCTGCTTTGCGCCTGGCTCGATGTGCGAAACCGCGGTGCCTGCCGAAACGCTGCCAGGCAATCGTGCCAAGCCCCATAACGGCGGCATGGCGAACAAGTTGAATCGAGCTCGCCATGCCTGATACGGGCATTGTCGTGTGCGCTTCCAACTTGCCGCGCGGGCTTGATTACTTCAACAGTGACAGCACGCTGTTGGGCAATTGATTGGCCTGCGCCAGCATCGCGGTGCCTGCCTGCTGCAGGATCTGTGCGCGCGACAGCGCCGCCGTCTCCGCCGCATAGTCGGCATCCATGATGCGGCTGCGCGCCGCCGTGTTGTTCTCGGCGGAAACCTGCAGCACGCTGATCGCGGATTCGAAGCGGTTCTGCGCCGCGCCGTAGGTGGCGCGCTCGGTGGTGATCTTGTCGATCGCCAGGTCGATCGCGGTCATCGATCCGGTGGACAGGACGGCGGTGGTGATGCTGCCGGCGGTCACGGCGGTGATTGTGCTGTTGTTGTCTAAGCGCGTGGTGACAATCGCGATCTGGTCATTGGAGGTGGTGCCGGCGCCAACCTGGAAGGTCAGTGTGCCTGCATTGGCGCCCAGAATGTTCTGGCCGTTGAACTGGGTGCCGGCCAGGGTGCGCGTGATCTCGGAGGAGATCTGCTGGTACTCCTGGTCGAGGTTGGCGCGATCCTGCACGCCGTTGGTGGCGTTGGCTGACTGCACCGCCAGTTCGCGCATGCGCTGCAGCATGTCTGACACCTTGGAGAGCGCGCCCTCGGCGGTTTGCGCCAGCGAGACCGCGTCGTTGGCGTTGCGGATCGCCACGTTCATGCCCTTGACCTGGGCGCCCATGCGCTCGGCGATCGCCAGGCCGGCAGCGTCGTCCTTGGCGCTGTTGAC
>JAYVWK010000042.1:0-12222 GCA_043786185.1 Burkholderiales bacterium | reverse complement strand
GGGACTTCACCTGGGCCGAAGTGGGGGACCAGGTCCGCCGCATGGCTTCCCACCTGAAGGCCCAGGGCTGGGCGCCGGGCTCGAAGGTGGCGATTCTGTCCAAGAACTGCGCCTGGTGGATGATGAGCGACCTGGCGATCTGGATGGCCGGCTACGTCTCGGTGCCGCTCTACCCCACGCTGGCCCACGAAACGGTCGAGCAGATACTGACCCATAGCGAAGCGCGGGCCTGCTTTGTTGGAAAACTTGACGCTTGGGAAGGCATGAAGCCCGGCGTGCCCGCCAACCTGCCCTGCATCAGCTACCCGTTGTCGCCGCCGGACGCGATCAACTGCTATGAAGGCTGGGACGATATCTGCGCCCGCAACGCGCCGCTTGCCGGCCAGCCGGTGCGCGGCGCCGAGGAACTGGCTACGCTTATCTACACCTCGGGCACCACCGGCCGGCCCAAGGGCGTGATGCACAGCTTCGGCAATTTCGCCTGGGCGCTGGACAAGGGGATCAAGCGCATCAGCATGACAGCCGATGACCGCATGCTGTCCTATCTGCCATTGGCGCATGTGGTCGAGCGGGTGCTGGTTGAGCACGGCTGGCTGCGCACCGGCATGCGGGTGTATTTCGCCGAGTCGCTCGATACCTTCGCAGTCGACATGCAGCGCGCGCGCCCGACCATCTTTTTCTCGGTGCCGCGGCTGTGGGTCAAGTTCCAGCATGGTGTGCACCACAAGCTGCCGCCGGCCAAGCTCAATTTCCTGCTTTCGATTCCGATCATCGGCGGCCTGGTGCGGCGCAAGGTGCTGGGGGCGCTGGGCCTGGATCAATGCCGCATCGCCGCCGGCGGCGCCGCGCCGATGCCGGTGGAACTGCTGGCCTGGTATCGCAAGCTGGGGCTGCCGATCAACGAAGGCTACGGCATGACCGAGAACCTGGCGCTGTCGCACCTGACAGTGCCCGGCCAGGACCAGCAGGGCAGCGTGGGCCCGGCCTATGAAGGCGTCGAGGTGCGCATCGATGCCGACAGCGGCGAAATCCAGATGCGCAGCCAGGCCCTGATGCTGGGCTACTACAAGGAGCCGGAGCTGACCCGCGACACCTATAGTGCTGACGGCTGGTTGCGCACCGGCGACAAGGGGCGCATCGACGCGCAGGGCAAGCTGCACATCACCGGGCGCCTGAAGGACCTGTTCAAGACCAGCAAGGGCAAGTACGTCGCGCCGGCGCCGATCGAGGACAAGCTGGTGATGCACGAAGCGGTGGAAGCATGCGTGGTCACCGGCGCCAACCTGGGCCAGCCGCTGGGCATCGTGATGCTCAATGCCGAAGCGGTCACGCGGGTCGGCGATAGTGCGGGGCGATCCGCGCTGGAAACCTCCCTGGGCCGGCACCTGCAGGACGTCAACGCGACGCTGGATCCACACGAACAACTCGACTGCCTGGTGGTGGTGACCACCGCCTGGACGGTGGACAACGACATCATCACGCCCACCTTCAAGGTCAAGCGCAACCGCATCGAGGAAATCTACTCGGCGCAATACGCGCGCTGGGAATCCTCGGGCAGCAAGGTGATCTGGCAGACCCGGTGAGGCCGGCGCATCGCCTTGTTGAGCGAACACTGGATTTGGAATCGACTTTCAGGAATACTCCGGGCAAAGCTGCGCTTGCCCCGTATCGTGGCGAAGCCCGGATCGCGGCGGTGACACGGCACGGTTCGCGATTTGCACAGATTGAGTCTGTTGTAGCGGCCGTTGGGTACTGTTGACGAAAGGATGTGTGATGCAAGCACCAATGGTGGTCGTGGTCGCGACCGATTTCTCCGACGCCGCGCGCGTTGCCGTGGAGCGGGCAGTACTGATTGCGCTCCAACACCATGCCACGCTAACCCTGGTTTGCGCAGTCGACCAGGGCCTTGACGAAGACCTGTTCCTGCGGAGCGCGACTGCGCTCGCCGCCCAGCCCGTGAACCAGGCTCGGGAAGCCATTCGTGCGGCTGCTGAACAGGTGTCGCGCCAGCACGGCGTGACGACTTCCGGGGTGGTGGTCGAGGGGCCGGCCGCGCAAGGTATCGCTGCGGCGGCCGCCGCCGCACATGCGGCGCTGATCGTGCTCGGTCCGCACAACCGCCGGCTCGGCGACCTGCTGTATCTGGGATCGACCGCGCTTGGGGTGGCCCGCGCAGCCACTTGCCCGGTGCTGGTGGCGCGCAATGCGGCCGGGGCTGCATACGGTCAGTGCCTGGCCGGCGTCGATTTCTCGCCCCCTTCGCGGCGTGCGGTCATCACCGCCGCACGCCTTTTCGCTTCGACTCCGATCACCTTGTTGCACGCCGTGCCTTCGTTTGATGGGCCGATGTTGTTTACGCCTGAATTGGCCGCGGCGGTACGTGCCGCCAAGGCCAGCCTGCGCGACGAGGCGATTGAGCGTCTGGTTCAGGCGTTTCCAACCGGCCAGCCAGGGCAACTCGACTCCGCAGAGCGACGCGCTGCAATGGGGGCGGTGACAGGCGTTCTGCTCCAAGAGCTTGAAAGCGGCTGTTTCGATCTGCTGGCGCTTGGCCGCGACGCGAAGTCGGACCTTGGCGAGCGCATGCTGGGCAGCGTGCCGGCGAACCTTTTGTTGCATGCAGCGGTTGACATGCTCATCGTTCCCTGACGCGCCGGGTGTTTGCGGCAGTGCCACCGGCCCATCCCAGGTAAACGAAGCGCCCCGTTTCGGTCGGACGGGTTGCAGGCTTGATCACGCGGTCACGCATTCGGCCGCGCGCTGACGGTGCGGAAACGTCAGTTTCCGGTGCGAATCAGGCCGGCAACTCGGAGGCCATCAGCTCCGGCCTTACCGACCCTACTTCGCTGTTCGAGAAGTTGAGTTCGACCTTGATCCCATTGGGATCCATCAGGAACAGCTGAAACAGGCCCTGGTCGTTGACCATGCGCTTGGTGAATGCGACCCTGTGTTGTGTCAGGCGCTCCATCATGTCGGACAAGCCTGTCGCGCGAAAAGCGATGTGGTCAATTACGCCGCTGCCTGCGGTCGCGTCGGATTGCTGGCCCACATACTTCTTGCGATTCTCGCTGGTGTTGGCACCACCTGCCGTGACGTGGATCACGTCGCGGTCGCCCAGATACAGCCAGATCACCGGAAATTTGAAATCCGGCGATGGGCCTACATGCATGCCCAGCACGCGGGTATAGAAATCGCGTGTTCCGTCCATGTCGGTGGTCTGCACCAGAACGTGTTCCAGATGGCTAAGCGGCATAGCGAATCCCTTTCAGGTTTATTTGGCCGAGAACGCGAGGTTGGGTAGCCAAGTGGCGATCTGCGGGAAAACGGCAATGGTAACAATTACGCCCAGGAGGGCGATCCAATAGGGAATCGATCCCTTGAATATCTCGCCGACCGCGCCCTTCTCCTCTGGCAGTGCCGCCTGCACAGTGAATACCAGGATGCCGAAGGGCGGGGTCAGGAGCCCGGTCTCGATCGCCAGGATGCCCAGGATGGCGAACGCCAGCGGGTCGAATCCGGCGGCGGCGGCCACCGGCGCGAACACCGGAACGGTGAGCAGGATGATCGAGATCGAATCGATGATACAGCCGAGGATGAACCAGATGGCCACCATCAAGGCGAGGATGGCCCATGGCGACAAGCCGGCGCCGATGATCAGGTCCTGCACCGCCTTGGTCACCCCGGTCATCGCCAGCACCCGCGAGTAAAGCTGCGCGGTGAACAGCAGCAGCAGCAGCGGCCCCGAGGTACGCCCGACCGAGATCACGACCTCGATGATCTCTTTCCAGCGCAAGCCCTTGACAATCGCCAGCAACAGGCCGGCGGCCGCGCCGACGCCGGCGCCTTCGGTGGGGGTAAACGCTCCCAGCCAGATACCGCACAGCACACCGATCACCAGCGCGATCACCAATACGGTGGAGAAGAGCGCGCCATCGACATGCGCATCGGCGCCCGGATCAATCGGTAGCGGGGCGCTGCCGCGTGCCCTTTCACCCACGGCTTGCGGATTGGTGAAGGCGACGTACTGAATATAGAGGATGTAGTAGGCCACCAGCAGGAAGCCCGGCATCACGCCTGCCAGGAACAGCTTGCCGATCGACTGTTCGGTCAGCACACCCCAGACGATCATCAGCACCGATGGCGGAATCAGCATGCCCAGGCAGGCGCTGCCGGCGATGCAGCCTAAGGAAAACTGGCGCGAATATCCCGCGCGCTTCATTTCCGGATAGGCGATGCGCGAAAAGGCTGCGGCCGCGGCGATCGAGACGCCGGTGACGAAGGCGAAGATCGCGTTGGCCAGCACGGTGGCCACCGCGAGGCGCGCCGGAATCATCTTCGTCAGTCGCGTGACCAGAGTGAACATGTCGCGCGCCGCGCCACATTTTGCAAGGAATTCACCCATCAGCATGAATAGCGGGATCACCGCGAACACGTAGTCGCGCAGCGCCTCGTAGGCGGTGTTGCCGACAAACTGCCGGGCCACCGCGATGTCGTCGGTCATCAGGTAGATGCCCAGCACTGCGGTCACGCCCAGCGCCACCGCGATGTGCACCCCGGCGAAAACCACCGCCAGCAGCGCAGTTACCAGGATAGTCAGGTCGAGAGCGTCAAACATGAAGGCGCGCGTTCCTGGACAGCGTCTAGTGCGCCGAACCGGTTGCTACAGGCGGGCGCTCGCCAGCGCGTGCAGCGAAGAGGCAGGCGATGGCGATCAGGACGTAGTTGAGTGTGGCCAATGCCGCACCGAGCACAACGGTTGCGCGCGCCGGCCAGGCCGGTACGCGCATTGCACCCTCACCCTCGAATTCGCCCTCGGTCCACGCGTTGATGGCCGGCTCCCAGGTGCCCCACACGATGAATGCGAAGAAGCACGCGCCAAGCATCGCACCGAACATGGCAAGCAGGGAGCGCCAGCGATCCGGCAGGTGTTGAACGATGAAATCGACCTGGATCATGCCGCCGGAACGAATCGCATACGGCGCCTGCATGAAGCAGATGATGACGATCGCCGATGACACCATTTCCGGGGTGCCGCGCAGGGGGCTATTGAATACTGTCCGGCCGATGACGTCGGCACAGACGACGAAACTCAGAATCAGCCCGAGCGCGGCGGCGAACACCAGCATCGCACGCGCGGTCCAGTCGGTGAGGCGGTCCAGCAAGCGCATGCTCCTCGCTTTAGGGTTGATGCAGGCGGCCGTCGGCGGTACCGCCGGCGCCAGGACGAAGAGCTATTTGACCGAGTAGCGCACCGGCCACTTGTGGCCCAGCTTCTCCGCTTCCTGCAGTGCAGCCTTGAGTACCGTGCTGGCCGGGAGGCCCGCCTTGTCGAGTTCGGCGGCCTTTTCCTGCGGCCATTTCTCCAGCGATTTTGCCCACTCGAGCTTGACCGAATCCGGCACCGACTTCACCGTCGCACCGAGGGTCTTCAATTGTTCGAGCTGCTTCGGATAGTTCTCTTCGTTGACCGTGCCGGTCTTGGCTTCGTACTCGCGGGCCACCTCGACAATGATCGCCTGCACCTCCTTTGGCAGCTTGGCGAAACGCGCCTTGTTGATGGTCAGGCCGTGCCAGGTGATGGCACCGAAACCGACCTCGGTGTAGAACTTCCCGACTTCGAAGAGTTTGAAGTTGATCCAGCCCGAGGGGAACATGATCCAGCCGTTGTAGATGCCGGTTTGCATGCCGGTATAAGCCTCCGGAAGCGAGCCCTGCACCGGCACCGCGCCGGCATATTCCAGCCATTTGAGGTTGAGGCCGGCACCTGCCAGTTTCTGGCCCTTGAGGTCGGCCACGGTCTTCCAGTCGAAATTGGTGCCGAGGTTGTAGCCGTTGTCGGCGATCAGGGCGAGCAAGCGCTGGTTGAACTTGTCCTCGAACACCTTGGACATGTAGGGCACCTTGTTGTACACCGCGCGCGCCATTTTCACGCTGTGGTCCGGGCTCATGGTGCCGAACGGCAGCATCACCTGAAACGCATGCAGGGGCAGGTTCGAAGGTTCGAAGCAGAAGCAGTAGCCGCCGATGTCGATGATGCCGGACTGCACCCCTTCGAGCGTGTCGGCCACCTTGACCATCGAGCCGCCATAGCCCTCGATGAACTCGACCTTGTGCTTGGTCTTGGCGGCGACCCGCTTGGTTACCTCCGGCACGAAGAAGGTCTGCATCAGATTGACATAGGTGTTGACCGCCGGATGGCCAGAGGCGATGCGCAGCTTGATGTCGTCGGCCAGGGCGCCCGTTGCGGCGATGCCAAGGACCAGGGCGGCTAGCAGTGAATTCAGTGTGCGAGACATGGGTTTTCTCCCTGCGCGGTTGATCAATTGACCAAAAATGAAGTCAGATATTCCAACAAATCGCATCGCAGCAAAATTGAGCAATGTCAATTTTTGCGAAAACCTGCGCATTTGCAGAGGCATTTCGCAGCCCGTAGATCGCCGAGGCTGGTGCCGCCACGCGAGTTTTGCCCGAAATTGTCGAAAGTCAATTTCACAGCTGATATTTCAAGCTTAGCATCTGCTCCATGCTCTCCAGCCTTCCCGCCGGCGCCGCACCAGCCCCCCTGATTCGCGACGATGTGCATGAACGCATGCGCGCGGAAATCCTGGCATGCACGCTCAAGCCGGGTTCCCTGGTACAGGAAAACGATCTGGCGCTGCGCTACGGCGTGAGCAAGTCGCCGGTGCGTGATGCTTTTCTGCGCCTCGCCCAGCAGGGGCTGGTGGATGTTCTGCCGCGCAAGGGTTATCGCATCAAGCCGATATCGGTGGCCGATGCAGCGGAAATGTATGAAATGCGCCTGTTGCTTGAGCGCGCCTGCATCGATCGTGCGGTCGATGAGGCGCCGGACGCGACCCTGGCTGCACTCGATGCCTTTCGCAACAGCGGCCGCACACCGGATCTGCCGTCCTGGATTGCCTACAACCGCGCCTTTCATGTGGCGGTGGCGCGCGCCGGCGCCAACCTGCGCCTGGCGCGTGCGGCCTGTGACATCATCGAGGAGTTCGATCGCCTTACTTACATGAGTATTGCGGCTTTCGATACGCGCGGCTTGAAGGCCCTGGTCGGCGAGCATGTCGCCCTGATCGATGCCTTGCAGGCGCGCGACAAGCGGCGCGCGCGCAGAATCGCCGCTGCCCACGTCGAGGAGGCGCGTGACCGTCTTCTGGATTCGCTCTCCAACCTGGCCGTCGTGCCATAAACCCACACATACTTTCGAAAGCGCAACATGACCAAAGCCCGTGCAATCCGCATCCGTTCCCATGGCGGCCCGGAAGTCCTCACCGCTGAGACCATTGATCTGCCCGATCCGGGCGCAGGCGAAGTGCTGATCCGCCATACAGCGATCGGTGTCAATTTCCAGGATGTCTATCACCGCTCCGGCTTCTATCCGTTGTCGATGCCGTCCGGTATCGGCACTGAAGCCGTTGGCTTGGTCGAAAAGCTGGGCGCCGGGGTCGGCGGCCTGGCCATCGGTGATCGCGTCGGCTATGCCGGTGGCGCACCTGGCTCGTATTCGGACTATCGCAACTTCCCGGCCGACCGTCTGGTAAGGATTCCCGCCGGCGTCAACGACGAAACCGCGGCGGCGGTATTGCTCAAGGGCATGACGGTCGAATACCTGCTCAATCGTTGTTATCCGGTCAAGGCCGGTGATGCGGTGTTGTTCTATGCAGCCTCCGGCGGCGTGGGCCTGATCGCCGGCCAATGGGGGCGCCATCTCGGCGCGCGCATGATCGGTGTGGCCGGCAACGCGGAAAAATGCAAGCTGGCCAGGGCCAATGGCTATGCGGAGGTGATCGACCGCGGGTCGCAGGATGTGGCGGGAGAGGTCAGGGCACTCACCGGCGGCGCCGGCGTGCCGGTGGCTTACGACTCGGTGGGCAGGGCCACTTTCGAGACGACCATGAAATGCCTGGCGCCACGCGGCATGTTTGTTTCTTTCGGCACCACCACCGGTGCGCCGCCGGCGGTCGAAGCCGGCATGCTGCAAAAGCTTGGGTCGCTTTATTTCACGCGACCGACCCTGGTTACGTACACCGCGACGCGCGCCGAACTCGACGCTTCCGCCGCAGCCGTGTTCGGGCTGATCGCCAAGGGTGTGCTGAAGGTGACGGTGAACGCGCGTTATCCGCTGGCCGAGGCGGCACGTGCGCACGCCGACCTGGAGGGCGGCCGCACCACAGGTTCCAGCGTGATCCTTCCCTAGAAAACCGGCATGCCGCAGGCGCGCCGAAGGTGAACGCCGCCAATCGATTCATGCAAGACCATTCAATCAGGAGAACCCAATGACATATGTGGCAAATGCGAAGCGGCTTACCCTTGCAGGTGCGGAAAAGATGTGCGCGACAGTGATTGCCGGGGCGCAACAGGAAGGCCTGGCGATCAGCGTGGTGGTCGCCGACAGCGGCGGCAACGTAATCCTCGCCAAACGCATGGATGGCGGACGATTCCACACCATCCATTCATCCACCACCAAGGCGATCTGCGCGGCGTCCAACAAACGGCCGACCACCGCGAAAGGCGCGGTGGCACAGGAACTGGATACCTCTCATGCGATCGGGCTCGCGCTGGCAGCCGGTCCGGAACGCTGGACTGCGATGGAAGGCGGGATGCCGGTGATTGTCGACGGCGAGTGCATCGGCGGCATCGGCGTGTCGGGTGGCAGCTGGACCGCAGATGCCGCGCTTGCGCAGGCGGCTGTCGAATCCATCGGGGCGTCGGTACTGATCGACGCGAAAAGCAAATGATGCAACCAGAAAGTCTTCGCCATGTCATTTGAACCGATCAATGTCGCCTGCCTGGGGTTGGGCTGGTGGTCTGACGTGCTTGCGGACGCCATGGTGCGCTCGGGCAAGCTCAGGATTCGCGCCTGCTATACCCGCTCGGAAGACAAGCGCGCCGCATTTGCCGCGAAGTACGGCTGTCAGGCCGCTTCAAGCTACGACTCGATTCTGGCGGACAAGACGATCGATGCGATCATCAATACCACGCCAAACAACGTGCACCTCGAGACCACGCGTCAGGCGGCTGCGGCCGGCAAGCACGTGTTTCTCGACAAGCCGATCGCCAACACGCTCGCCGAGGGCCGCGCCATTACCGAGGCGTGCCGTAGTGCCGGTGTCGTGCTCGCGCTCGGATACCAGCGGCGGCGCGAAAGCCAGTTTCGCTGGATCAGGAAGCAGATCGATGAAGGCGTGTTCGGGCGTCTGGTCAACGCCGAAGCCAATATCAGTCGCGACCGGCTCGGCAAGATCGATCTCAACTCATGGCGTTACCAGGCCGCCGGCATGCCGGGTGGCGTGATGCTGCAGATCGGCGTGCACTATGTCGATGTGCTCGAGTATCTGATCGGCCCGATCAAGGCCGTCAGTGGACAACTCGCCCAACTGGTATTGCCGGGCGACAATCCGGACGTGGCAAGCCTGCTCCTCGAGCATGAGAATGGCGCGCTGTCGACGGTCAACGCGAGTTATGCGTCGGCGTCGGAAAACTACGTGATGAACATCTACGGCAAAGACGCAAGTGCCTACTATGATATGCACGGAGGGCTGCGCTTTGTCAAGCGCGGTAGGGAACGCGCCGAGACCGTGCCTTTCACGAAAAACGACACCTTCGTTGATGAACTCGACGAATTCGCGGCAGCGGTGCGCGGACATGCCACGCCGGAGACTGGTGGTGAGTACGCGACCCGTTCGTTGGGAGTAATTCGCGCTGGTATTGTTTCCGCCCGCGAGGGCAGGCGTGTGCAGGTGGCCGAGGTGTTGGCTGATCCGGAAGCGTAGGTTACGTTGGCGGGAGGTGATCGATGAAACTTGTTTCGATAATGCGTTGGCTGGCTGCAGGTCTTGCGGCCCTGAGTGGCGGATGGGTGGCAGCGCAGCCGCTGGCAGGCGGTGCGCCTCTGGATTTCGTGGTGATATTCCCCGCCGGCTCGTCGGCCGACGTCAGTGCCCGCATCCTCGCCGACGGCATCGCCCGTAATCTGGAACTGCCGGTCCCGGTCAGCAACAAGCCGGGCGGCGGCGGTGCGGTCGGCTACAAATATGTCGCGGCCGCACGTCCCGATGGCCGCACCCTGGTGTGGAATTCGAATTCGCTTTCCACCACGTATCACACTGGCGCGATGGACGTCGACTACCGGGCATTCGAGCCAGTGGCACGGGTCACCATCGAGGTCCCCGCAGTCGTGGTGCAGGCCACGTCTGGCTGGAAAACCTTGGCCGAGCTGCTCGACTATGCGCGTGCCAACCCGGGGATGTTGAAGGTTGGCAATTCGGGCACCGGCAGCCACACGCATATGGCGGTCATGTCGCTGTTCGAGGCCGCCGGCGCAAAGGTGCTTGACGTTCCGTTCAGCGCATCGCAAGTCGTGCCCAGCCTGCTCGGTGGACACGTCGATGCCTTAGTCCAGTTGCCCGGAGCACTGGTGCCGCATGTCCGTAGCGGGGCGCTGCGTGTGCTTGGCGTGCTCGGTTCCAAGCGCGATCCGGTCTTCCCCGATGTGCCTACTGCAGGCGAACTAGGCATCCGCATGCAGGCGATGGACCTGTGGCGTGGCGTTGGCGTGCCCAAGGGCACCCCCAGGGCGGTAATCGCGCGCCTCGAAAGGGCGATCGAGTCGTCCATGAGTCGGCCGGAGTTTGTAAGTGCAGGACAGAAGTTCGGCTTCATTCCGGCCTTCATGCCAGCTCAGGAATTCGGCCTTTTGATTGCGCGCGATGATGAGTTGATTTCCCGCCAGATCAAGCTGCTGGGCTTGAACAAGAAAGAGTAGGCCGGCGTGCATGCCGCCTGCGCAAGAAAATCCAACTAAATGCCAAACCGCACCCTTTCGCGTTTGGTCGCGCGAGCTTAATCTTCCGGCCGTGGTGCAAGGTCAGATCGGCTGCGGTCGGGCCGTATGTGTGCATATCGACCGAGGCCGCAACCAGCCCCAGCGGGACCGGTACGGCGCGCAAATCCGAAAAACGGATGTCCGGCAGACGAAGAAGACCAGAAGAGATGACGTTTTGACGATGAGCTGCCCGAATGTCGCGCCGGCCGCCACGGCGCAGCGCTGGCGCGCCCGGCAGTTTCACAATCAGCCCGTCGAGAGCCATCTGCACGGCTTCCTGGTGGACCTGTGGGCTGCCGTGCGCGAAGAAACCGGCGGGCGTCTCGAAGTCAGCGTTCATCAGCAGAATGCCGGGGTGCCAGGCTCCGATCCGCAGGCGCTACAGATGCTGATGTCCGGGGAACTCGAATTTCAATCGCTGATGGGCGGCATCCTCGCGCAGCATGTCCCCGCGGCGGAACTGCAGGCCGTGCCGTTTGCCTACCGCGATCATCAGCAGGTGCATGCGGCGATGGCTGGTGATCTGGGGGAATACATTCGCGGTGAAATGCGCTCTTGTGGAATTCACGGTTTCCGCCATGGCGTGCTGGAAAACGGCTTTCGCCAGATGTTCGGTTGCGCGCGGCCGATCCGTGGCGCCGCCGATCTCGAAGGCTTTCGCATGCGCATTCCGCAGGGCCGCATGTTCCGGCAAGTGTTCGAGGCGCTGGGGGCCACGCCGGTTACGGTCAACATCAATGGCTTGTACGATGCGCTCGCTGATGGCACGGTCGATGGTCACGAAAACCCGCTGGTGGTGCACGAGGTGAATCGCCTGTATGAAGTGTCGCGCTATATCTCGCTCACCAATCACATGTGGTCAGGCTTCAACCTGATCGCCAACCTGGCGTTCTGGAACGGCTTGCCTGCCGACGTGCAGGAGATCGTCGAGCGCAACGTCAAGCTGCATTGCGATCGCCAGCGCGCCTATACCGACCGATTCAATCGCGAGGCATTGACAAGGCTGGAACGCGAACGCGGGATGCAGGTCAATCAGGCTGACGGCGCATCGTTCCGGCAGCGGCTGGCGGGAGAGTTTTATCGTCGCTGGCGCGCCGAACTTGGCGCCACCGCCTGGGGCCTGCTTGAATCACAGGCCGGTCGTTTGGCATGAAGCGGAGCGGTGGAACATCATGAGCGGAGAAAGCATGCGATTGCATCATGCGGGAACCAGCGTTTTGATGTGCACGCTGCTGCTGGCGGCTTCATCCATTCACGCGCAATCGGCTTACCCGGTGCGGCCGCTACGCCTGATCGTGCCGTTTCCCGCTGGCGGGTCGACCGACATCGTCGGCCGGGTGGTGGCGCAGAAGCTCTCCGAGCGCTTGGGGCAGCAGGTGGTGGTC